>DATAOI010000029.1 GCA_036265815.1 Gemmatimonadales bacterium | reverse complement strand
GATCTTCCACGAGTTCGGGTGGTCGCCTGACGATTGGGACAAGGTCGCGGCCGGGACTGTCGCGGGGCACATCATCGAGTGCGGCGCGCAGGCGTCCGGCGGCAACCTGCTCAAGGGCTGGCGCACGGTGAAGGGGTTGGCCGACCCGGGATTTCCGATCGTCGAAGCGTCGGCGGACGGCAGCTTCGTCATCACCAAGCATCCCGGCACCGGCGGCGTGGTGTCCGTGCCCTCGGTGACCGAGCAGCTGGTCTACGAAATGGGTGACCCGCGCAGCTACATCACCCCCGACGGCGTCGCCGACTTCACCACGATCGGTCTCGTGCCTGCCGGCCGGGACCGCGTTCGGGTGAGCGGCATCCGCGGAGGGCCCCGGACGCCGTTTCTCAAAGTGTCGATCGCCTACTTCTACGGCTACAAGTCGGTCGGCACCCTGGTGTACGCCTGGCCTGAGGCGCATGCCAAGGCCAAGGCGGCCGACAGGATCCTCCGCCAGCGGCTGGCCCAGCTCGGTCTCGAGTTCGAGCAGATTCTCACCGAGTTCGTGGGAGTGGATGCCACCCACGGGCGGCTGGCCGGCCCCGCTGACCCCGACCTGCCGGAGGTGCAGCTCCGGGTCGGCGTGCGGGCCCGGGAGCGCGCCCCGGTCGAGCGGTTCGCCCGGGAGATCGCGCCGCTGGTGCTGACCGGACCGCCCAGCGTCACCGGGTTCGCCGGCGGCCGGCCGGCGGTCGAGGAGGTCGTGGCCTACTGGCCGGCGCTCATCGACCGCCGGGAGATCGAGCCTCACGTGCGGGTCGACATCCTGGAGGCGTGAGGATGGCCAAAGCGACCGCCGGCCGCCGCCCGTCCACCCGACCGCTCCAGCTCCGGTACCTGGCGCATGCCCGCTCGGGGGACAAGGGCAACACGGCCAACGTGGGGCTCATCGCGCTGGAGCCGGAGTATTATCCTTTATTGCAGCGGGAGGTCACCACCGCTCGGGTGGCCCGGCACTTCAGGGGCATGGTGAGCGGGGTCGAGCGGTTCGAGCTGCCCAATCTCGGTGCGCTCAACTTCCTGCTCCATGGTGCGCTCGACGGAGGTGGCACCATCTCGCTCAAGACTGACGCACAGGGCAAGGTCTACTCGACCGCACTGCTCCGGATGGAGATCCCGGTGCCGGCGGCGCTGGCCCGCCGTCTCCTGGCAGGCGCCTGATGGGCGGCTCGCTCGAGGTGTCGCTCCGTGATCGGGTTCTGGCCCTCACCCTGGATCGCCCGGACAAGCGGAACGCGCTCGACCGTGGATTGATCGACGCGCTTCATCACCAGCTCGAGCGGGCGGAGCTCGACGCCGACGTCAGGGTGGTGCTGCTGGCCGGCGCGGGAAAGGACTTCTGCGCCGGAGCGGATCTCGAGGAGTTGCTCGCGTCCGCGGACCACAGCCCGGGGGAGAACGAGGCATCGGCGCTGCGGCTGGGGTCGCTCTTCACCCGGATCCGCCATATGGTCAAGCCTGTGATCGCCAAGGTGCAGGGTCGTGCCCTGGCCGGTGGCGCCGGGCTGGTGACCGCCTGTGACATCGCCGTGGCTGGAGCGGGGGCGCAGCTCGGCTACCCGGAGGTGCAGCGCGGGTTCGTGCCGGCCATGGTCATGAGTCTGCTGCGGCGGCTCACCGGGGAAAAGACCGCGCTGGACCTGGTGCTCACCGGCCGAACCCTTTCGGCGGACGAGGCGCGGGCGGCCGGACTGCTTGCGCGCGTGGTTCCCGACGGCCGTCTCGACGCCGAGGTCGATGAGCTCGTTCACCAGCTGGCCGAGTCGAGCGGCACCGCACTGGCGCTCACCAAGCATCTCTTTTTCCAGCTCGACAACACCTCCTTCGACGCCGGCGTCACGCTTGGCGCTCGAGTGAACGCACTCGCCCGGGCCACACCCGAGTGCCGGGACGCCATCGCTCGCTTCCTCAAGAAATGAACCGGCTGCGCCTGGGGTTGGCACTGGCGGGGATCGCGCTTGCCGTGGTGGCCGTCGCGCTCGACCAGGGGCGGCTCGGGTGGGCGGCGATCGCGCTGCTCGCGGGCGCGGTGATCGTGCGCCTGCTGCAGCGCCGCGGGAGCGATACTGGCCCCACTGACTCGTCGGTGTGATGCCGCTCACATGGAAGGACTCCCCGCTCCGCTACTTTGAGCGCGGCCGCTGTCGAGCGGCCGAGCGATCGGGCTACAGGACGGCCAATTGTCCATCCCGCGCTGCACGCAGAATCCCCGGATCTGAAGGAGGAGCGTTTATGCGGGTGCTGTCAAAGCGTCTACTGGCGGTGGGAACGGCCCTGGCGTTCGGGGCGCCGATCGCTTCGGCTCAGATGCCGGTTCAGTTTGGGCTCGGCGGCGGAGTCACCATCCCGAGCGGCTCGACCAGCGACGGACTGAAGACCGGGTGGCACGGCATGGGCCTGATTCAGTTCAAGCCGGCGGCCAGTCCGGTCGGGTTCCAAATCGATGGTGCCTATCAGCAGCTCAAATTCGATGGGGGCGGCGGGAAGGATCAGATCATCGACGGCACCGGAAACGTGGTGTACACGTTTCAGGTCTCCCCCGAGACCAAGTTCCGTCCCTACCTGATCGGTGGTGCCGGAGTCTATAACATCAAGGCCAAGCCGGACTTTGGCGGGTCCTTCTCGGACACCAAGTTCGGCCTCAATGCCGGGGCGGGGTTCAATGTCCAGGCGTCGGGCGTGGGATTGTTCGTCGAGGGCCGCTTCCACAACGTCTTCGTCACGGGCTCGGACTTTCACTTCATTCCGATCACGGCGGGGGTGCGGTTCGGCGGGAGCTGAGCGCTCCGCTCTGGATCAGACCGCCAGCAATCAAGCCGTCCCGCAGTCCCGGGGGCGGCTTGTGCGTGCGTGGTAATGGCCATCGCAACGTAGAATCGAGAGCGCTCGGCGCCGCGGCGGCTCGCACCTTGGGTCATGACCGCTCCCTTGATCGAAGCCCGGCGCCTGCTCCAGCATCATTTCGGGTACGCCGATTTTCGCTCGGCCCAAGTGCCGGTCATCGACTCCGTGCTGGCCGGCCGCGACACCCTGGCCGTGCTCCCCACGGGCGGCGGCAAGTCGATTTGCTTTCAGGTGCCCGCGCTGGTTCTGGGCGGCGTCACCATCGTCGTCTCCCCGCTCATCGCCTTGATGCAGGATCAGGTCGCCGCCGCGGTGGCGCGGGGCATTCCCGCGGCCGGCCTGCACAGCTCGCTGGGCAGGGAAGAGCAGGATGCCGTCTGGGCCTCGCTCCGCAGCGGCGAGCTCAAGCTCCTCTACGTCTCGCCGGAACGACTTGCCCGGTTGGCGCCGCAACTCGCCGCGGCGGGTATCCGCCCCGCGCTTCTCGCGGTGGATGAAGCCCATTGCATCGCGGAGTGGGGCTTCGATTTCCGCCCCAGCTACCGGCTCCTCCGAACGGCGCGCTCCCGGCTGGGACGCCCTCCAGTAGTCGCGCTGACCGGAAGCGCTACCCCTCAAGTCCGCGAGGAGATCGGCCGCTCGCTCGGGTTCGTGCCTGGCCACTGTGCTGTCCACCTCGGCTCGTTCGACCGGTCCAACCTCTGGTTCGGCGTGGTGCCCACGCGCGACGAGCGCCACCGCCTGCGCGCGCTGCTCGACCTCCTGCAGGGCGATGACCGGATGGCCATCGTGTATGCGCCAACCCGGAACACCACCGAGGCCATCGCCCGCGCGCTCCGGGATGGTGGTCACCGCGCGGCGCCGTACCATGCCGGACTCACCAAGGAGCGCCGCGCAGTCACGCTGGGGGAGTTCCTGGAGGATCGGGTCGATGTCGTGGTGGCCACCTGCGCCTTCGGGATGGGCATCGACAAGCCGGATATCCGCCTGGTGGTCCATTGGACCCTGCCCGCCACGCCCGAGGCATACTATCAGGAGGCCGGCCGGGCCGGCCGGGATGGGGAGCCTGCCCGCTGCGTCCTCCTCTGGCGCAAGGGAGACGCCGATCTTCACCGCCGGCAGCTCGACGTCACCTTCCCGCCCAGCACCCTGCTCGAGCGACTCTGGCGTGGCGGGGCGGACCTGCGTGGCGTGCCCCGCAACATCCTCGACTCTGCCGAACGGCTGCGGCATGAGCTGCGTCCCGATCGAGGGCCGGTCGACTGGGGACCGGTGCGTGAACGGCGCCGGCGCGCCGAGGCCCGCATCGCCGCCATGGAGGCGTACGCCCGCGGCAATGCCTGTCGCCGGCGCGTGCTGGTCGGCTATTTCGGCGAGCAGCTCGAACATTGCGAGGGCTGCGATCGCTGTGGCCAGCGTGTCCGCACGCCCCCGCTCGGTCCCGTTGTGGCGGCACGTCTCGCCCGGCTCCGCGCGGCGCTGGCTTCCCGCCGCGGCCCCTGGGGCGGGGCGCTGCTCGAGCCGGATATCCTGCTTCGCCTCGCCCGGCGTCCGCCGGCCAGTGCTGCGGCGCTGGCGGAAGTGCCCGGCATAGGTCCCGCTCTCGCCGAGCGGCTCGGTGGGACGATTCTTCGGGCGCTGGGCACGCTGCCCGCGGCCGCCGTGCCGAGCTCCCCGCAGACGCCATTGCGTGCCGCGCTCGAGACCTGGCGCTCGCGTGCCGCCGCCCAGATGGGCGTCGCCCCGTACCTCATTCTCGCCGATGGCGCACTGGAGACCCTGGCCACCGCCGCTCCCCAAGAGGACGCCTCCGCGCTCCGCCTGGCCGGGCTCGGTCCTCGTGCGCGGCGGAAGTTCGGGGCAGACCTCCTGCGCCTGTTACGGCTATGGCGTCCTCTCGACCTCGGGCTGTCGGAGTGAGGCCCCGCTTGTGGCGCGCCGTGTTTCTGCCTTCCTGTTGAGCTACTTGCTTACTCTCAAGAAGACGATCGCAGTCACCGGTGCCGCCTGCCGCTCTTCCGTCGTCACATTGCTGGTAAAAAGGGCGCCGGCGGAGACCTCGGCCTTGCCCGGCACCAAGCGCCCGTTCTCGCCGACCACCTCGCCTTCCCAGGAGGTCACACCGTCGCAATCGGAGGAGGCGAAGAGGGACCCTTGGGACGCAACCACTTTGCGTTGTTGGACCTCGCCTCCGAGCTCAAAGAAGGCGCTTTGTGAGCAGGTGACGGTCCCGGTGATCGTCGCGACGCCGGTCCGGGGATTCACGGTTCCCACCGGGTCGATCGTCACGCCAGCTTCCAGCGACTGATCCACCCGAAAGGCGAGATTGCCGCCCGGGTCTTCGCCATTTGGTCCCACCACGAGGAAGTACGTCTCGCCCGCGAGCGCCTCGAAGGTCAGGCTTCCAGGCAGGAAGTTGCAGGCGACGCGAGTCAGGTTGCCGCGCGTACCGGTGTAGACGAAGACGTTCGGATCGAAGTCGCTGCCGACAGTGCTGGCGTTGATTCGCAGGTTCTGGGTGGGGCTGAACCGGTACCATACCGTGTGCCCACCGATACTGTTGAAGCCGCAGGTCTCGTCGTCGAGCGGATCGTCCGCCGCGGTCGTGGCTTCGCTGGTGTTGAGGCTGCTGGTGAAGGGCAGCGCGGTGATGGCGATGGCGTTGTCGAAGTCGTCGTTTGCCGGGATCGCCTGGAGCGAGACATCGAGCTGAGCTCCCCTCACGCCAGCGCTGTCAGCGGGACCGGTGGCGAGATCCTTTGCACAGCCTGTCATTGGAATGGCCATCACTCCGACCAACAGAGTCGCCGCGAGCGCCCTGATCAGGGAATCCATTGGTTTTCTGCCCTCCCTGTGGGTGTGGCATGAGGGTGTACCAAGCTCGCGCCCCCGGCTTGGGTGGAATGGCGACATGGACTGCGGGCGTCGCGTGCTGAATGGGGAGGTATGCGTGGTGGAGACGGGGCCCGTGGCCCGATAGTAGGGTCGACCGAGGGCTCTGCAACTAAGGTACGCGAGGTGCAGCAGGGCGATAGAGGCAAAATGAGCCTCGTACGGGCTGATGTGCGGCAGAAAAGCCGGGAAACTGTCGCAATTCGTTCTCAGGGCTGAACAGTGGCCCTCCCCAGTCAAGCAGAAGTCAAGCGACGCCACCTCCAGCCCTGCGAGCCCTGTGTATATTGGGGCTCTATGGATGACTCCCTCTACTTCACCGAGCATCATCTCCAGGTGCGCGAGATGGTCCGTGAGTTCTCCCGGACCAGCATCGCCCCGGTCGCGCGCGAGCTGGACCGGACCTCTACGTTCCCCTGGGACAACATCAAGGCCATGGGCGAGCTCGGGCTCCTCGGCGTTCCCTGGAGCGAGGAGCTGGGCGGGGCGGGGATGGACCAGCTGTCGTACTACATCACCATCCACGAGATGGCCAAGGTGGATGCCAGTCACGCACTCACCATCAGCGCCCACACCAACCTCGGCACCTCGCCCATCGTCGAGTTCGGCACCGCGGAGCAGAAGCGGCGCTACGTCCCGCTTCTCGCCTCTGGCCGGGTCCTCGGTGGGTTCGGCCTGACCGAGCCCGGCGCCGGCAGCGATGCAGGCGGCACCGCTACGACCGCGGTCGACCAGGGCGATCACTATCTCCTCAACGGGTCCAAGATCTTCATCACCCACGCCGGTGTGGGTGAGATCTTCGTGGTCACAGCGCGCACCGAGCCCGGCCGGAGCAACAAGGGCATCACCAGCTTCATCGTGACCAAAGACACCGTCGACCTGCCGCTGTGTCGTGCGCTCGGGGTAGGGCACGCGGAAGACCTGCGCAAGACCCGCGGCGTCCGGGCAGGCAAGAAGCAGGACAAGATGGGCTGGCGGGCCAGCGACACCCGCGAGCTCATCTTCGAGGACGCGGTGGTGCCCAAGGAGAATCTGCTGGGTCAGCCCGGCTATGGCTTCATCAACTTCCTCAAGACCCTGGACGCGGGTCGGATCGGCATCGCGGCGCTGTCGCTGGGCATCGCCGAGGGGGCCTACGACGAGGCGATCCGCTACGCCGGCGCCCGGAAGCAGTTCGGGCGACCCATCGGGAGCTTCCAGGGGATCAACTTCCAGCTCGCCGACATGGCACTCGAGCTCGAGGCGGGCACCCATCTCCTGTATCACGCCGCCTGGCTCAAGCAGAACGGCAAGCCGTTCAAGAAGGAGGCGGCCATGGCCAAGCTCTACTGTTCCGAGCTGGCCATGCGCAACACCACCAAGGCCGTGCAGATCTTCGGCGGGTACGGGTATACCACCGAGTACCCGGTCGAGCGGATGATGCGGGATGCCAAGGTGTGTGAGATCGGGGAGGGAACCAGCGAGATTCAGCGTCTGGTCATCGCCCGCCAGATCCTGGGACAGATCGTCGACTGAGTTGCCCTAAGATCCACCGTCACATATATTTGGCGCCAGGACTGACGCGCCACCTCGCGGAATGCGGTGTCTTCGATCGTGGGGCACGCCCGCCGGGGCGGCGCGTTTCCCTGTCCCAAACAGTGCTCACGTCGGACGTTGCGCACATACATGAGGTTCGACCCCGCGGCGCGGTGCGGTGCGCCCGGAGGCCGGGCCGGATGTTCTCATCAATTCCAGATGCTGCGGCCATTCGATCCGGAGCGGGCGGTCACCGCCTCCGCCGCGGCTGAGGTCGAGCACTTTGAAGCGCGAGATCCTGATCAACGGGAGCCAGCGGGAAACCCGTCTGGCCATCCTGGAAGACGATCGGCTGGTGGAGCTCCTGGTAGATCGTCCCGACCATCGCCGCACGGTCGGGGACATCTATCTCGGCCGGGTCGAGGCGGTCCTGCCCGGCATCCAGGCGGCGTTCGTCGACATCGGTCAGGAGAAGAGCGCGTTCCTGCACGCCTCCGACCTGCTCGAGCCCGATGAAGACGAGGAGCCCGACGAGGACCCGGAGGACGAGGCCGAGCCGGCGGCCGTGGCCGAGGCTGGCGGCGCGCCGGAGGTCGAGGAGGGACCGGCGGAGCGGAAAGCGGGCTGGCGCGGCCGGGATCGCCGCCGGCGCGGACGGGGCAACGGCGCCGGCTCCACCGAGCGCGCTCCCCAGACCGAAGCCAAGCAGCGCGAGATCTCGCCCCGGCGACCCGTCCCCAACATCCAGGACATCCTCAAGAAGGGCCAGACCCTCCCGGTTCAGGTCACCAAGGAGCCCATCAGCACCAAGGGCTGCCGCGTCACCGCCCAGATCTCCCTGCCGGGCCGCTTCCTGGTCTATATGCCGTACGCCTCCAAGGTGGGGGTGAGCCGGAAGATCGAGAGCCGGGAGCAGCGCGCCAAGCTCCGTGAGATGGTCACCAAGCTGTTGCCCAAGGACTCCGGCGGCGTGATCGTCCGGACCGTGGCCGAGGGGGTGACTGAGGAGCACTTCCGCCGGGAGATCGATTCGCTGCTCGCGCTGTGGAAGAAGATCAACCGCAAGAAGACTTTCGTACGCCGGGCGCCGGCGCTGCTGCAGCGCGAGACCAGCCTCACCCGGGGCATCATCCGCGACCTCTTCAGCGCCAAGGTGGATGCGCTGTACGTCGACTCGAAGGAGCTCTACAACGAGATCGAGCAGTACCTGAACCAGATCGATCCCGACCTCCTCAGCCGGGTGCAATTCTACACCGAAGCGACCCCCCTCTTCGACAAGTTCGACATCGAGTCCGAGATCCGTGACTTGTTCAAGGCGCGGGTCGAGCTTCCCACCGGCGGCTCCCTCATCATTCAGCCGACCGAGGCGTTGATCAGCATCGACGTGAACACCGGCCGGTACACCGGGAAGAAGGACCCGGAAAAGACCATCCTCCGGACCAACCTCGAGGCCGCCCGGGAGATCGCGCGCCAGATCCGCTTGCGTGACATCGGCGGGATCATCGTCTGCGACTTCATCGACATGGAGACCCGGACCAACCGGGAGAAGGTGCTCCAGGAGCTCCGCACCCACCTCGGCCGCGACCGCGCCCGTACCAAGGCCCTGGCGGTCTCCGAGCTGGGACTGGTCGAGATGACCCGCCAGCGGGTCCGGCCGTCGCTCTGGCACTCCATGACGACCGACTGCCCCACCTGTGCCGGCACTGGGCGGGTCTTCACGCCGGAGGTGATCGCCCGGCGCCTGGAGCGGGCGCTCAAGCGAGCGGGTCACGAACATCGCGAGCGGCAGCTCACCGTACGGCTGCATCCGGAGGTGGCGCTCTACCTGCTGGAAGAGGAGCCCAAGCTGCTGCAGACTCTCTCCAAGCTCACCAACCTCGACCTCGAGCTCCGGGACGACCCGATGATCCGGCTGGACGAGTTCCGGCTCATGAGCCGGCCGGCCGGGCGGGACGTGACCGACCTCTACGCGGTGGCCTGACCTCACACCACTCCCTTGTCACAAGCGCTGCCGCCGTATATGTTTGCAGGCTGGCGATCAGACTACCTCAGTCCACGGATTTCTCATGTACGCGATTTTCCGAGCCGCCGGAAAGCAGTTTCGAGCGGAGAAGGGCAAGACGTTGCGTCTCCCGCTGATGGAGGCCGCGGCCGGCTCCAAGGTCACCTTCGACGAGGTGCTGCTCTCGTCCGATGGCGACACCATCCGGGCCGGGGCACCACTGGTGGCCGGGGCCAAGGTCGAGGCCGAGGTGGTGGGGGAGGGCAAGGAGCCCAAGATCTACGTGTTCAAGTTCAAGCGGAGGAAGAACTACCGCCGCAAGACCGGGCATCGGCAGCGCTACACCGAAGTCCGCATCACCGACCTGACGCTGGGCTGAGGCAACCATGGCACACAAGAAAGGCGTCGGCTCCAGCCGGAACGGCCGGACCAGCAATCCCCAGTACCTGGGCGTGAAGCACTTCGGTGGCGAGCGGGTGGTGGCCGGGAACATCCTGGTGCGCCAGCGCGGCACCAAGTTCCATGCCGGCAAGAACGTCCGCCGGGCCAACGATGACACGCTGTTCGCCCTGGTGGACGGCGTGGTCAAGTTCGAGTATCGGGACAAGGACCGGAAGAAGATCTCGGTCTATCCCGTCACCGAGGGCGCCGCCAGCTGATCCGGCAAGTCATCGGAGCCTGAAGCACGGGGGCGCGGCGTACGCCGCGCCCCTTCTCGTGTGTGCTTATCATTCGGACTCAATCACGCTGACCGGGAGGATCTCATGACCAAGTCCGGCCTGTTCGACCGGCTGAATCAGGAGCTCGAGGCATTGGGCAAGAAGGCCCAGGCCGCACTGGACGAAGGCAAGCTGCAGTTCGAGCTGTTGCGGCTCCGCCGCAAGCAGGACAACGCGGCACGGGACCTGGGCCTGTTGATTCATCGGCGGGAGCGCGGGAGCGAGGTCGATCAGCGCCGGGTGGACGGCCTGCTACTGCGGCTGGATGATCTCCAGGGCGAGATCGCTCGCCTGGAGCAGCAGGTGGCCCAGGATCGAGAACACAGGCGCCAGACGCCGGAAGTGGCCACGACGCCTCACTGACCCGGATCAGATCCGGGACACCTCGTCGTTGCGCGCCGCCAGCGTCACTCGGATGCGATCAGGGTAGTTCCCGCACAGTCCATCGACGCCGAGCCGCACCAGCCGCTCTAGGTCTCCGATCTCGTTCACGGTCCAGGCCACCAGGGTGCAATCGGCCGCATGCACCCGACTCACCAGGTCCCGGTCGACCTGACGCCAATCCTGCCAGAGGGTGGTGGCACCGACCGCGCGCATCGCACTCACCGGGTCGTCGTGATGGTCCGAGAGTAGAATGCCGCGGCGGAGGCCGGGACGCGACTGCCCCAGCCGCTGAATGATCCGGTGATCGAAGCTGTGCACCGCGTAGCGGTGCGGCGCGGGACCTCGGTCGATCGCCTCCATGAGCGCCTGGTCATGCGCCCCGGGCAGGTCCTTCACCTCCACCCATACATCCCGGTCGCCAACCAGATCGAGAATCTCCGAGAGGAGGGGCAGCGTCTCCCCGTTGGGGATACGCACCTGCCGCGCCGTGGCCCGGGTGAGCAGTGCGATGGGCCCGACACCGGGGATCTCCGGGTCGTGGTAGACCACGAGGGTGCCGTCCCCCGTGGCATGGACATCCAGCTCCACCCCGTCCGCATCGAGCATGACGGCACGGCGGAAGGCCGCGCGGGAGTTCTCGTATTCGTATCCGGAAGCCCCGCGGTGGGCGATGACGCTAGGGCGTGACATGGGGCCTAAGATAGTGCGGCTTAACGAAGTCGTCCAACCGACGTCCACAGGGTTCGCGAGCTCCTGATCTGGCATCCGCCGCTCCGGCGGATCTCCGCCTGCGCTGCCCCGCCGACCGCTGTAGATTCCCTCCGTCCCCTCCTCAAGGATACGCGATGCGGTGCCGGTCGCTGCTGATGCTCCCCCTCCTGCTCTCACCGGCTGTGGCCCTGGGCAAGACGCTCACCCCGGTGCTCGACCCCGCGTGGACCGAGCAGGTCCTCCGATTCCTCACCAGCCCCATCATCTCCCCGCTGCTCCTCTCCATCGGCGTGCTAGGCCTGCTGTTCGAGGTCAAGGCCGGCGTCTTCGGGCTCGGCGGGCTGCTGAGCCTGGTCTCGCTGGGACTCTTCTTCGGATCGAGCTTCGCTCTGGGACTTGCCGGTTGGGAAGTGGTCCTGCTCCTTGGACTCGGTCTGCTGGCGCTGGCGGTCGAGGCGTTCGTCATTCCCGGCTTCGGAGCTGCGGGAATTCTCGGCGCGACGGCGCTGGCCGCGGCCATCGTGCTCGCCCTGATCGGCGGCTCGCCCACCACCGCGGACGTCATGCAGGCATTCGCGGTGCTGGGGGCCAGCGTGGTCATCACCCTCGCGGTCGCCTACGCCTGGCTCCGCCATCTGCCTTCCAGCGGACGGTTCAGCAGCCTCTTCCTTCGCGGGGGAGCGGCGCAGGCCGACGGGTACGTCGCCGCGTTGCGGCGGGGAGATTTGGTCGGTCTCGACGGTGTGGCCGTCACCGATCTCCGCCCGGCCGGTGCCGCCCAGTTCGGGGTGGAGCGGGTCGACGTCGTGACCGAGGGAGAGTACGTCCCGCAGGGCACCCCGGTTCGCGTGGTCAGAAGCGAAGGCTATCGGCACATCGTCCGGGGTCTCACCTGAGTCCGGTCTTTCTCTTTCTTCCGAGGATCCTGTCGTGGATGAGTCGACGCTGAGTCTGGGTGTGGTGCTCGCGCTGGTGTTCATCGCCATCATCATCCTGGTGATCTTCTTCCAGTTCATCCCCTTCGGGCTCTGGCTGACGGCGTTCTTCTCCGGCGTGCGGGTGTCGTTCTTCACCCTGTTCGGTATGCGCTTCCGCCGGGTCGATCCCAAGGCGATCGTGTTCCCCCTGATCAGCTCGCACAAGGCGGGCATCGTGCTTGGAGTGAACGATCTCGAGGGCCACTACCTGGCGGGCGGTAACGTCCAGCGCGTGGTCAATGCGCTGATCTCGGCAGACAAGGCGGGCATCGCGCTGACCTATAAGCAGGCCACGGCGATCGATCTCGCCGGCCGGGACGTCTTCGAGGCGGTGCAGGTGAGCGTCAATCCCAAGGTGATCACCACGCCCAAGGTGGCGGCAATGGCCAAGGACGGGATTCAGCTCCTCGCGCTCGCCCGAGTCACCGTCCGGGCCAACATCAACCGGCTGGTGGGCGGCGCAGGTGAGGAGACCATTCTGGCCCGGGTGGGTGAGGGGATCGTCAGCACCATCGGCTCGGCCGTCTCCCACAAGGCGGTGCTGGAGAACCCCGATCTCATCTCCAAGACGGTGCTCGCCAAAGGACTCGACGCTGGCACCGCGTTCGAGATCCTCTCGATCGACATCGCCGATGTGGACGTGGGCAAGAACATCGGCGCCGAGCTGCAGACCGACCAGGCCGAGGCGGACAAGCGGATCGCGCAGGCCAAGGCGGAGGAGCGGCGCGCTCTGGCAGTGGCCGTCGAACAGGAGTTCAAGGCGGAGGCCCAGAACCAGCGGTCCAAGGTGATCGCCGCGGAGGCACAGGTCCCGCTGGCCATCGCCGAAGCCTTCCGGAGCGGGAACCTGGGCGTGATGGATTACCAGCGATATCGAAACGTCCAGGCCGACACCACCATGCGCCAGGCGATCGCCGGCAGCACCGACGGCGCGCCCGCCGGTGAAGGCTGACCGATGGACAACAAGGGCCTGATCCTGATGGGCGTCGTCTGGTTCCTCTTCAATCTGTTTGCGAGGAAGAAGCGCCCGCCGGCCCGCCCCACGGATCAGCCGCGCCCGACGCCCGGGACAGCACGACCGCTCCCGCGGCCCATGAAGATCGACGCCACCCAGCGGGAAGGGAGTCAGCTCGAGCTGCTGCTCCGTCAGCTCGGCCGCACGCTCGACCAGGCCGGCGGGCCACTCGGCCGCCTGCCCGACCGGCCGATTCCGCCGGCTGCGGAGCAGGAGGAGCGCGAGTCGCTGGAGGTGATGCCGGTCTCGAGGAGTTTGGAGACGGACGTCGCCCGGAGCAGCCGAGTGACGGTGGACCAGGACGATGAAGCCGAACGGGTGATCGCCCGGCGTGTGGCGGATGCGGAGAATCGTATCGGGGGCCGCACGAAGGCCGATCACCTGGCCTTCGACCAGCGAATCAGGCAGCAGCCCGCCGACAAGACCTCGACCAGCGGCTACACCGCGCGCAAGCTGCGGCAAGCGGTGGTGTGGCGCGAGATCCTGGACCCGCCGGTCTCACTGCGAGATTCCGTCGACCCCTGAGCCGAGCCAGCGGCCTCAGGCGAAGCGCTCCTGGTACGCCGCCATCGCCTGGGTGATGGCGTTCCGCGCCGCCTCGGCGCCCTCGAAGCCGCGGGTGACCGTGCGGGTGCCTTCCAGATCCTTGTACACCTGGAAGAAGTGCTCGATCTCCTTGAGGTAGTGCGGCGGAACGTCGTCCAGCCCGTTGATGCCATCCGAGTACGGGTCGCCGAGCGGGACGGCGAGCACCTTCTCGTCCGCCGCGCCGCGGTCGACCAGGTGGAACAGGCCGATCGGTCTGGCATCCACCAAGCAGCCGGTGAACACCGGGATCGTCATCAGCACCAGCACGTCGAGCGGGTCGCCGTCATCGCCCAGGGTGCGGGGCAGGAAACCGTAGTCACCCGGATAGTGGACGGCGCTGTAGAGCACCCGATCCAGGCGGAAGACGCCGAGCTGCTTGTCCAGCTCGTACTTGTTGCGCTCGTTGGTGGGGATCTCGATCACGGCCGTGACTGCGGCGGGCGCGTCGCGACCCGTGGGGATGTCGTGCCAGGGGTGAAAGCCGCGGGGTTGAACGACGGGCACAGTCGAGTCCGGGTGAGGGTGGGGGAATACTATCGGGGCCCGGACCCTCGACCAAGTACCTCGATCGGCTTGCCCGGTACCTTCGCCGGGGCGATGTTACCCGCTCGGCCCGAGTGGCGGAACGGCAGACGCAGTGGACTCAAAATCCACCGGGGGCAACCCCGTGCGAGTTCGAATCTCGCCTCGGGCACTTGGAGTTAGGCCCTAGCCTTCAACTACTTTCTCGATCCGCTGAGGGACAGACTGAGGGACGCCCAGCACTTTGGCGATCGCTTGGCTGTTCCTGGTCCTTTCCGCCCGCCTCCGATACCGCTGCGTCATATAGCTGGTCGAGTGGCCCATGTACCGCTGCACGTCGACATCGGCGATCCCCTGGTCGAGCGTCCACTGCCCATGGCAGTGCCGGAGGTCGTGGAGCCGGACGCGCGGCACCTCGGCGCGATCGCACGCCGCATACCACATCTCCCGCAGCCAGTCACGACTCAGGGTGACCGGAACCGCCCGGTCAATCCAGGGGTAGAGCTCAGGATCTACCGGTAGCACCCGAAGGCTCCACTTGTTCTTTGCCCGGCGCCGGATCGCCACGCTCGTAGTGAGCGGCCGCAGATCCTCACGCTTGAGCTGGAGCAATTCACCCGACCGGCACCCGAGCACGGCCAGCGCCACAAAGAACGGCCGGACTTCCTCCCGGAGTAGCCCCACCACGCGCCAGAACGCTTCCGGCGTGAGGTCGGGCTCGCGGTCGATCTCCTGCCGGCTGGGGAAGTTCTTGAGCACTGCGAGCCGAAAGGGGTGGGCTTCGGCTTCGAGGAGCACCGTGAGGGTCCGCGACACCGCCCGGCGAAGGTGGTTCCAATGGGCCGGAGACCGCTGCCATACCTGCTCCAGCGCGCGCCAGTCTACATGGAGGAGGTCGCTGAGCCTGGCCCCCTCTGACAGTACACCTGACACGCGAAGCGCATTCCAGGCCATCCGATATCGCCGCTTGGTCACGGCGTCGCAGCTCATGCGAGAGACCGTGGCCTCGACGGTTGACCAGAGGGGCCGATCTGCCACGAGCCCCGCCGCGGCCTCGTGCAGTCGCTCACGGCGGTCTGCGTCGACCAGCTCCGCCGAGGTGATTCGTCCTTGCTTTAGCGCCCTTAGCAGGTCAAGCCGACCTTGCTCATAGAGCTTCGTTAGGAGCGCATCCCGGCGGCGGAAGTCCGTCAGCTTTGTGGTCCCGCTTGAGCATTGGATTCGTCCGACGCCACGAAAGAGTCGATCGAACCGGAAGCAGCCGCTCTTGCTGGTGCGGTTCGGGCTCACGCGGCCTCCTCACTGCGACGGAGCTCAATCCAGCGCCGCACGTC
>DATAOI010000028.1 GCA_036265815.1 Gemmatimonadales bacterium | reverse complement strand
CAGGGATTCGACGCGGCGCTGACCGATGTGTTCCAAGTGCAGGCCGACATCGCAAGCCAGGTCGCCAGCGCGCTGGACGTGGCCCTGACCGACAGCACCCGCCGGGAGCTGGCGGTGAGACCGACGAAGAACCTCGATGCCTACGATGCTTACCTTCGCGGGAAGGAAATACGCACCGGGGATATCGCGCCGGGCGTCCTTCATGCCGCCGAAGCCGAGTTCCGACGAGCGGTCGCCCTCGACTCCACCTTTGCAGCCGCCTGGGCTGAGCTGGCAACAACTCACATCCTGTTATTCCGCCTCGGTGGAACGCAGGCGGGAGATGCCGAAGCAGCGGGGCGCGAAGTCGAGCGAGCGACTGCTCTGGGACCGGAGCTGCCGGACGTTCATGCAGCTAAAGGATGGTACCAGCAGGTAATACGCGGGGATGCGGCGAGCGCCCTCCGAGAGTATGAGGCGGGGTTGCGTGGCGCGCCAAACCGCAGCGATCTCCTGAGCTTGGCCTCGGGAGCGGAGGCCACCCTCGGCCGGTCGGCTGCGGCACTCGCACATCTTGAGCGGGCCGCTCGCCTTGACCCCCGCTCTCCTGATGTTGCGGGAGGGCTGTTCGACATCTACTTGGGACTTCGACGCTACAGTGAGGCCCAAGCTGCCCTTGATCGTGCGCGTGCGCTCCGTCCATCGAGCTTGAGCCTGCTCCACGACCAGGCCGAACTGCATGCCGCACAGGGCGACCTGGGGGGGCTCGCAAGGCGCTTGCCCTTGCACACAAGGTGACCGATTCCACCACCGTCGTGGCGTATGTGGCGCTCCGGGAATATCTCCTGTGGCTCCTCGATGACGCTCAGCAGCGTCGGGTCCTTACCCTGACCCCGGCGGATCTAGACGGCAGTCGCGCCGACTGGGCGCTCGCGCTGGCTGAGACGTATTGGAGACGCGGTGACAGGCGCTCGGCGCGGGTATATGCCGATACGGCCAGCGTGGAGTATGGGGCGGAACTCCAGCATGTGTTGAACAAAGGGCTTCGAGCTCAAACCAGCGGGCTGCAGGCGCTTGCCCTCGCCTATCTTGGGAGGACGCAGGAGGCCATCGATAAAGGTGACGAGGCTTTGAACGCAGCAAAGCTTGCCGCCGCTCCCACATGGCAACAGTCCTACATTCAGTTTCTGCTGGCTCGGATTCATCTCCTGGCGGAGCAGCCGGAGAAGGCGCTCGACCAGCTCGAACCGCTTCTGAGGACTTCGGGTAGTAGGATATCGCCCGGCTTGCTTAGGATCGACCCCACCTTCGCCCCTCTCCGGGGCAACCCGCGCTTCGAGCGGCTGGTGAACGGGTCGTAGCGCAGTTAGAGCCGCTACGAGGCGTGCGATGGGTTGCCGATTCTGGGTGTGCGAATTTCTGTGTCAACTTCATCCGAACATCCTGCACATTTCTCACGCTCCGGCCGTGCATCCCGCACACCTCACCCCCTAAATTCAGGGGGAACATGACAAAATGTTCACCAAGGCCTAGCCATCAGGTTTAGGCATCGACAAGCCGGACGTGTGTCTGCCGGACGCGTGAGCAATCGACTTCACGATACGCCTTCGCCGCTTACCTCTGCTCATGTTGGCCGACTAATCACGCCCGCGCGACGCGGCAACGTTGGGGCGCTAGACTTCTCAGCATGCGCGACTACAAGCTCGCCTGCGGTGCCCGGCTCACCAGCTCCACCCACGATCATTCCTGCTACCACACCAAGGACCACAGCGGCAAACACGTCTGCTCCTGCGGGATCAAGTGGGACGACGCGAGGAAGATCAGCGTGGGGAAGAAGCCGCCACGGCGCCGTTGAGCTCCCCATTCGTCCCAACACAACCTAAGTTTGGATGAATGTATGCTAAGTAGTAGTAGTATATATATCTGGCATTCGTCCAAGCGTTTGCTGGACGAATGGAGCCCTGGACGAATGGGGGAATGGTTCTCCGGTGACAGCTGAGGGACATTCTGAGGGACCGACCACGCCAGAGCGGACCGAGTGCGACCGAGCAGGGAGCGGGGCGGGGAAGTGCTCCGAGGAGAAAACGCGAGTCGGTCCGAGCTGGCCTTAGTGCTCAGGAGCCTCAAAATCCACCGGGGGCAACCCCGTGCGAGTTCGAATCTCGCCTCGGGCACTCCGCTTTTACCACAACGACTTAGCCCTCCTCGCTTGAAGTAGCGCGCGAACTCCGCCGCGGGTGCCAACCCCCGCTACGTCGCGCTGGCCTTGTACAACGTCGAATACAGCACCAGGCCCCTTCCCACCGCCGTCGCGATCAGCTCCGCCATGTACTGGGGCATTCCACCGAGCTTTGCTTCGGTTCCGACCAGGGCCTTCCGAGCATCGTCACCCTGCCGCATCCCGGTGAATCGGTCCATGAGCCCGGTGCCGATGGCCTGTTGCACCCAAGGTTTGGTCTCGACCGTCGCGGTCGTGACCATCGCCCGGGCGATCGCCCCATCGGCACCGAACGTGAGCCCGACCTCGATCGGCCCGTGGGGCGTGTCCACCTGCTGAAACAAGACCACGCCCACCGACGCCCCACCATCGCCCTGGCCCAGATAGAACTGGACGTCCGGCTCGTCGGGCGTGAAATCGCCGGAGTGACGGATGGCGGCGAGATCCTGCTTGCCGATGTCCACCGTGCGAAGAAAATACTGGCGGGCACCCTGAAGGGTCTGCCGGATGAAGTCGGCGTGCTTGACCAGCACCACCTTGGGCGTGGGATGGGCGACGGCGCCGAGCGTGGCGGGCAGGAGCGCGAGCGCCGCGGCCGCGGTGAGGCGTCTGAAGTTGTTCATGATGAACCCTCCGTCGATCTGCCGGGCAGGACCGCCCGGACGGTCGAGTACAGGACGATGAGATAGATCAGGGACATGCCCCAGCCGGACACGATGGTGAGCCACGCGAACCCACCCAGCCCGAACTTCATGAGCCACTGGCCGGCGAAGTCGAGCGCACCGGTGGCGAAGGCGACGACGATCACGGTGTCTCGCCACCAGGCCGGCCAGTCGAGCCCGAGGATGATCAACGTCAGCAGCGCCGCCACGATCGCGTAGATCATGATGTGGATATGGCTGTCCTGGATGAGCGTGTTGGTGTCCACCGTATGCTGCATCTCGGGGACCGCCCCGAGATCGAGCGGCTGGGTGGCCGCGTGCGACTCGGTCGCCATATGCATCTCGTCCATGCCCGCGGCCGGCGCGTAGGTTGCCGCGACCTTGGCGGGGGTAAGCCCGGACCAGGTCTTCACCATCAGGAACGCGAACAGATAGGAGTAACCCAGCACGAGGAGAAACAGCACCACCCCGAGCTTCACCGACCGGTTCGCCTGACGCAGACTGTAGAGACCCATGGCACGCCCCGCTAGAAGGTCGTCACCAGCTGCACCCTGTACTGCACTCCCCACTGGCCGGCGCCGTCCGACGTCTCGAAGAAGGGTACGTCCGAGTGGTTGAGCCGGACCTCGCCCCTCAGCTGGAAGCGCGGGATCCGGTAGGTGGTGTGCTGGATGTTGGCGAAAATTCCCTCGCGTCCCACCCCGATCGAGTAGATCGGCGCGATGGTATAGGACGTGAGCGTCTGCGGTTGGCCGGTGCGGGAGCCGTCCTTGTCATCTAGAACCTCCGCCCGCGCGGCGATGCCCCAGTGCCGCGCCACCTGGTGGTGCACGATCAACGTCGCGCCGGTCCAGCTCGCGTTTCCGCCGTCGTCCGGGAGGTCGATGTCCTTCCCGTAGTTCGCCTCGCCCGCCACGATCCAGTCGCGGCTGGGCTGGACCACGTAGTCCGCGGCGAGCAGCAGGCGGTCATTGGTCTCGCCGGCTTCCCCCTCGGAGCCGTACAGCGCGCTCAAGCCGACGCTCGCCCGCTCCGTTGGGAGCAGCCCCAGGCGGGCGCCGACGGTCTTCCCATGGTTGGCATCTACCGGCGAATCCCACCCGTTGGCCACCAGTGCCGTGAGGTCCACCGTGCGGCTCAGCGTGTAGGTCCCGAACAGGCCGGTCAGCTTGGCCGGCCGCGCCAGTTCGAAGTTGAACGACGTGGTCGGGGTGAGCAGCAACACTTCGTCGTCGCGCTCGAACCCGATCGGGGCGTCGAGGGTGCCGAACGTGAGGTTGAGATTCGACGCACCTTTCGGCGTGAAGCTCACGAGCAGGTTGTCGATCTCGATCTCCGTCGTGGGCTCCTCGCCCTGCGCCGCCTGGTCGGAAATCGAAGTCGTGAGCTGGCCGAACACGTACAGGTTGTCGGTCAGCTCGCGGAACAGCGCCACGGCCACCTTTCCAGCCGCGGCGGAGTTGTCGTGGGTCTTGCCATCGTAGGTGTAGCCGCCGACGCCGAAGCCCGTGATGGACAGCTGATGTTCGTCCTCGCCGGTCACCGCCTGGACGTCGCCGGGCCCCTCGAGCGTGACCGGCTGGTCCGATGGGTTCTGCGCGGCGACCTTGCCGCCGGCAAGGCCAAGCATGAAGCACAGGCAAGCCACAGCTCGCATGTCGTCTGCTCCCGGATCTGAGGCCCCTGCGTCGCCGCAGGGTTGCGGTAGACGCCGCGCCGACGGCGGAGCCGTCGCGCGCGAAGGTCCAAGTGAGTTATCTGGGGTTCAGACGGAGCGGGGGGGCGGCGGTTCGGGCGTGGAAGAAATCTGCGGAGGCAGGATCGGACGCACGTCCAGCGGCTGCATCACCTCGCTGGGAAGCTCGGCCAGGACCGGGTCCGTTGCCGGCTCCATCGGCGATAGTACCTGGATCGACGTAATGTGGTCGGCGTCGGTGACGCCGCTGTGACAGGTAGTGCGGCTCGTCGCCGTTGACCCGCCATCCATGCCAGCCATCAGGTGCGACGCGTGATGTCGCTGGACCAGGCACAGCGCTGCACACCCCGCCAGCGGCTGGGCCATGATGAAGGCGCCCAGGACCAGAGAGGCAAACCGGGGGGAGCCGAAGAGTCGGGGCATCAGACGCATAAGGTAACCCATGATGGGCCCCGAGGGCAGCGGATGGTACCGGCGGGACCGCTGTCCGCTAATTCCGGCCGGTGATAGCGGAGGGATTGGCCTCGAGACGGCCCGGCGGGCCCGGGAGGCGGGAGCGGAGGCGATCCTGATGGCGCGCGAGCCGGATCGCCTGCACCGCGTTGGCCTCGAGCTCGGAGCTGCTAGCATCCCCGCCTTCGACGCGATGGACTTTGAGCGGCTGGCGAGCTTCTTCGAGGAGCTGCCCACCCCAGTCGACCATGTGCGGGTCACCGGCCCCGGTCACCACTACGCCCCACTGACGACACGCCGCGAGGTCGACGCCCATCTTCTACTGCCGCTCCAGGTCGCTCGGGACGCCGCGAGCAAAGTGCGCCAGGGGGGAACCGACCAGCTGGAAGCACGTCGCGAGCAGCTTCGCACGACGCTGCCGATCGGCGCGTCGTCGGCCCGGCCGACATCGCCGTCCTGCCGTCCACTTGATGACAAACACAATAGTGACCGGCGCGACCTTCGACATCGATGGCGGCCAGCACCTCGTCGAGCAGTAAGTTCAGAGAGGGGCCAGGACATCGTGCACCTGGAGAAGCCGGAGCTGACGATGATCTTCGTGGACCAAGCTCTCTCTCCGGCTCCTGGTGAAGCTGTTCTTCACCCCCGGCGAGTCGAGCAAGGCAGCGAGAGCGTCGACCTGATACTCCACTCACCGCGACAGCTTACATCACACCTGACCTCAAGTAAATCCTTAGCGCCATCACGCCCGAACTGGTCAGCCGGCGTCTCGAACCGGCGACCGCCGCCGGCTCACCGGCCTGCCGGCACCGGCGGAAATGCCGCCACCGCCTCCTTCCATCCCTCGGGCACCCCGACGTCGATGAACTCCGCCATGCACCGCGCGCCCACTAGCGCGTTCCGCCGCGCCAGGCGCTGAAGCAACGGCACGTCGTCCCCCCCCCACCCGGGGCAGCGATCTCGCGACCTCGTCCCGCTCCCCCCAGGTGGCGGCTGGCAGGACGAACTTTCCGATCGGGGTCGCGGCCCGGCTACCGCCGCCGGTGTCGAACCGCCCGCGGCCCTTGTCCGCCAAGTCCGTTACCTTGAGCGAACCGTCGGGTTCTTCGCGCACCCGGGCGCGCCCCCCGCTTCTTGCTCTGCGTCTCGTCCGCCGAGACCTCGGCGATCAGCGCGCTCGCGAGCATGTAACGATCCCAGGACGCCAACACGGCCGATGTTTGGTCGGGACCGCGGAACAGATTGTCCGGCAGCACTACCGCGAACGGTCGCTCGCCGATTCGGGGCCGTGCCCGAGCCATCGCGTCTCCCAGGCTGGCCGGGCGATCCTGCGAGTCCAACTCTACCTGGAAACCATGTCGCCCGGAGACCCGCGCCACCTCGCCCAGAATGGGCTTAGCCGGATTGATGACGACGATGGCTCGTGCCAGGGGCCCGCGTCGGCGGCTTCGCCCAACGCCCAGTGGATCAGCGGCGTCAGCGAGACTGGATGCAGCTCCTTGGGGAAGCCAGCGGGCGATCGGTTGCATGCGCGTACCAAAGCCGCCGCACGGATGATCACGGTGTCGGGGGTCGTCATTCGGTCGGGCTTGCCTTCCCTCGTCTCCACGAGTCAATCCGGAGGATTATCTCAGCCAACGGGGCCCAAAATGCGGGAAGGTAGATGGGAAGTCACGCGTCCTGTCCATACCAGTGCCGGATCCAATCGCGATACGCGCCGGTCATGACTGTGTTCCACCACGCTTCATTCTGCAAGTACCATTGAATCGTATTGCGGAGGCCGTTCGCGAAGGCTTCCCCCGGCACGAATCCGAGGCTCGTCCGAATCTTCTCGGAGTCGACGGCGTACCGGCGGTCGTGACCCGGGCGGTCCTGCACGAAGCTGATCAGGCTGGCCGTTTGCTGCCGAGAGGCGGGGCACAGGGGGAATCGGCCGCCGAGAGTAGGCGTGCCGGCAAAGGTCTCGTCCAGGAGCCGGCACAGCAGCTGGACAAGCGCCAGGTTGTTCCATTGGTTGTCTCCGCCGACATTGTACACCTCACCCACTTTCCCCGACCGGAGCACCAGGTCGATGGCTCGGCAGTGGTCCTCCACGTGGAGCCAGTCGCGAACGTTCAGGCCATCCCCGTAAATGGGTAATGGCTTTCCCTGCAAGGCATTCAATACGATCAGCGGAATGAGCTTTTCGGGAAACTGGTAGGGGCCGTAGTTGTTCGAGCAGTTGGTCACGGTGGTCGGAACTCCGTACGTATGATGATAGGCCCGGACCAGATGGTCGGAAGCCGCCTTACTCGCGGCATATGGTGAGTTAGGCTCATAAGGCGAGTTCTCGGTGAATGCCGGTTCGCCACTATCCAGGGACCCATATACTTCATCGGTGGAGACGTGATGAAACCGCTCGAGTCCGACCGCTCGGGCAGCCTCCAGCAGAACATGGGTGCCGAGCACGTTTGTCTCCAGAAACTGTTCCGGGCTGACGATCGAGCGGTCCACGTGTGACTCGGCCGCAAAATGGACCAGGATCGTCGCCTTATGCTGGCGCAGCAGGCGCTCGGCCAGCCCAGGAGTGCGGATATCGCCGTGGACAAAGTTCAGCCGCGGGTCAGCGCGCAGGTCGGCGAGGCTGACCAGGTTGCCGGCATAGGTAAGCTTGTCCAGGACAATGACGTGATCATCGGCATGCCGCTCGAGCCAATAGCGGACGAAGTTGCTTCCGATGAAGCCGGCTCCGCCGGTCACCAGGAGGCTACGCACCGGCGAGCTCCTGCAGCATTCGCCGCAAATTTACCCGCCAGTGATGCACTGGAAGGTCGAGTGCGGCCCAGGTTGCACGCTTGTCCAGCACGCTGAAGCCAGGACGGCGAGCCGCTGTCCGATAGTCATCCGAGGTGACCGGCATGATCGATACTCCATTGGTGAGAAGATTCAGCGTCATCGCCTCCTCCTGGACAGCGACGGCAAAATCGTACCAAGTCGCGACCCCAGCATCGGTCCAATGGTGGACACCGTGAACCTCGGGCCGTGCAGCCGCTCGCCATACGGCGTCTGCCAGCGAGCGGGCCCAGGTAGGAGAGCCCACCTGATCGCTGACCACTCGCAATGCCTGCCCGGCTCGCATCCGCTCGAGCATCTGCAGGACGAAGTTGCTTCCATGGGATGAGTACAGCCAGGCGCTCCGGAGGATGACTGCTTCGGGACGACAGCGTACCACCTCTCGCTCCCCGTCGAGTTTCGAGCGTCCATACACCGACAGGGGTGCTGGTGCATCATCCGGCAGGTAGGCACGCCCCTGCGTTCCGCCGAATACGTAATCAGTGGAGATATGGACCATCCGCGCATCGATTCGTCGGGCCGCCTCGGCCACGTTGGCGGCACCTCGCGTGTTCACCAGCCGGGCCCGCTCTGGATCGTTCTCCGCCGCATCCACCGCAGTGTAGGCCGCGGCATGGATGACCACCTGGGGGCGCACGGCAGTCAGGATCGCCTCAACCGCCTCCGCAGAGGTAACGTCGAGCATGGCCGAGGTGTAGGGGAGTAGAGCCCAGCCTTCCGGTGTGGCGGCCCGAAGCTCCCGGCCAAGCTGGCCGCCCGCGCCGGTCAGCAGCGTCGAAACGGGTGGCGATGCGTTCAAGGGAAGGTCGGTGCCTCAGTCAAGAGGAGTCCGGCCGCGTCCTTGGGTGAGAGACGAGGACTAGTCCCGGCCACCAGCGGCCAGTCGATCGCGAGGGTCGGGTCGTCCCACCGGATGCAGCGCTCGGCTGCTTGGGAATAGGCCTCAGTGCACTTGTAGATGACGTCCGCCGACTCACTCAGGACATAGAAACCGTGCGCCATGCCGGCCGGAATCCATAGCTGCTGATGCGTCTGGGCCGACAACGTCACCCCGAGCCACCGTCCAAAGGTCGGCGAGGAACGTCGCAGGTCGACGGCAACATCGAACACGGATCCGGTGAGACACTGTACCAGCTTCCCCTGCGGCTGCTCGATCTGATAGTGCAGTCCCCGCAGCGAGCCACCGACCGACTGACTGTGATTGTCCTGGCGAAACACCTCGGGGATGCCCATCGCGGCGTAGCGGTTTTCACTCCACAGTTCCACGAACAGGCCGCGGTAGTCCCGGTGGACAATCGTATCGATCAGCAGGACTCCTGGAATGCTCGTCTGTGCCACGTTCACTGAGGGGAGACCTCGCTCAGCACCCGCTGGAGGTACTCGCCATATGGGCTCGTCCTGATGGCATGGGCCAGCGACTCGAGCTGAGGCGCATCGATGTAGCCCATACGGAAGGCGATTTCCTCCGGACACCCGATCTTGAGGCCCTGACGCTGCTCGATAGTCTCAATGAACATGCTCGCCTTCAAAAGGGACTCGTGGGTACCGGTATCGAGCCAGGCCGTACCGCGCCGAAGGATCTCCACTCGGAGGGCCTTGGCTCGGAGGTACCAGGCGTTGACATCGGTAATCTCGAGCTCGCCCCGTGCGGACGGTCGGATCTCTCGCACGATATCGACGACTCGCTGGTCGTAAAAGTAGAGCCCCGTGACGGCGTAGTTGGAGGCCGGACGCGACGGCTTCTCCTCGATGGACTCGGGAGCGCCCGCGGCATCGAAGGCGATGACGCCGTAGGCCGTCGGGTTCATGACATGATAGCCGAAAATCGTCGCTCCCTCTCTCTGGCTCGCCGCCTGCTGAAGGACGCCGCTCAGGTCCTGGCCGTAGAAGATGTTGTCCCCCAGTATGAGGCAGCTGCGGTCCCCGGCGATGAACTCTCGACCGACGATGAACGCCTGCGCCAGTCCCTCGGGCCTGGGTTGGGCGGCATAGCTCAACGAAATTCCCCAGCGCTCGCCGTCCCCCAGCAGACGATGAAACGCCGGCAGGTCCTCCGGAGTGGAGATGACGAGAATATCCCGGATGCCGCTCAGCATCAGAGTAGAGAGCGGGTAGTAGATCATCGGTTTGTCGTATAT
Organism: Gemmatimonadales bacterium; assembly: GCA_036265815.1. Taxonomy (NCBI): domain Bacteria; kingdom Pseudomonadati; phylum Gemmatimonadota; class Gemmatimonadia; order Gemmatimonadales; species Gemmatimonadales bacterium. Next base: position 100,702 of record DATAOI010000028.1, on the reverse strand, counting down.
GGGAAGCAGCTGCTTGGAGATAGCCAGGGTGACCGGGCGGAGCCGGCTACCGGTTCCACCCGCAAGCACAATCCCCTTTCGTCCGACCAGCTCAGTTCCCAAATCATCCCCCGGTTGACCATGTGCCATAATGTTCGAACGTGGGTGCGCGGCGCACTCGCGAGTCAGCGGACCTCTGATTTCCTCGCGGCGGCTGATCCCACCGATTAGCGATCAGGGCAAAGACACCACTCTAGGTAGGAATTTCAGGCGGCTTCTCGCGCAAGTATCCGTCCGGGCCGGATGGTCGTCAAGAGTAGCGCGGCTCCGAACCCGTGGCCGGCTCACGCATGGCTCCGAGGTTGAGGGAGTCGGCCCTTCCGCGCGCTTACGATCTCCGTGTTCATCCCACCCCAGTGCAGCGTGCCGGCGAACCTCCCGTGCTCCATCTTGATGCACTTGTCCATGATCACGTCGAGGCCTGCCCCCAGGGCGAGCTCCGCCGCCTCGAAGTTCACGATCCGGAGCTGAAGCCAGAGTGCCCGAGCGCCGAGCGCCACCGCCTGCCGTGCGAAGCCAGGTGCCTCGGCGGGCGGACGGAAGAGGACGACCAGGTCCAGCGCACCCGGGACGGCCGCCAGATCCGGGTAGACCGGTTCACCCAGGATCCGGCCACCACGGGGGTTCACCGGGACGATCCGGTAGCCTACGTGCTGCAGGTAGCTCGCGACGAATTGGCTGGCCTTCTGCGGCTCGCTGGAAAGGCCGACGACGGCGATCGTGCGGCTCTCGGCCAGCACGCGCCGGATCGTGGTCACATCCTGATACCGCCGCCGCTGGGCCGGGGTGAGCCCGGTGTTCAGGCCGATGTCGCACGCAAGGCTTGATCCAGGTCCCACAGCAAATCCTCCAGAGTTTCGAGCCCTACCGACAATCGAATCAGCTCCGGCGCCACGCCGGCACGCTCCAGTTCCGCTTCGTTCAACTGCTGGTGCGTGGTCGAGGCGGGATGGATCACCAGGCTGCGCGCGTCACCCACGTTGGCCAGGTGGGAGAAGAGCTGGAGTGACTCGATGAACCGTCGGCCCGCGGCCCGCGCATCGCCGGCATCCAGCCCGAAGGCGAAGACGGCTCCGGGCCGTCCCCCGAGATACTTCTGAGCGAGTGCATGGTCGGGGTGGTCTGCCAGCCCGGCGTAGGATACCCAGGCGACCCGCGGGTGATCGCGGAGGAACTCCGCCACCGCGCGCGCATTGGCGACGTGCCGCTCCATCCGGAGCGCCAGCGTCTCCAGACCCTGGAGCAGCAAGAACGCGTTGGTGGGCGAGATACAAGCACCGGTGTCCCGCACCGTCTCCGCCCGCGCCTTCATCAGGAAGCCGTAGTGGCCGAAGGTATCGTAGAATCGGAGCCCGTGATAGGACGGCGACGGCGCCGCCACGGTCGGGAAGTCGCTGTAATCGAACTTCCCCGATTCCAGGATCAGCCCGCCGATGCTGTTCCCGTGACCGCCGATGAACTTGGTGGCGGAGTGGAGCACGATCGTCGCACCCCAGTCGATGGGCCGGCAGAGATACGGCGTCGCGAAGGTGTTGTCGATCACCAGCGGGATCCGGTGCGCCTCGGCCAGGGCGGCGAGGGCCCCGAGATCCAGGATGCTCCCCCGGGGGTTGCCGATGGTCTCGCCATACAGGGCCCGGGTCCGCGGCGTGATGGCTCGCTCCCAGGCTCCCAGATCGGTCGGATCCACGAACCGCACGTCCACCGACAGCTTCCGAAAGGTATGGGTGAGCTGGGTGACCGTGCCGCCATAGAGGTGCGCCGATGCGACCACCTCGTCGCCGGGGGCCAGAAGGGTCATCAGGGCGACGAACTGTGCCGCCATGCCGCTCGCCGTCGCCACGGCGCCGGTGGCGTTCTCCAGCGAGGCGATCCGCTCCTCCAGCACCGCCGTGGTCGGGTTGCCGATCCGGGTGTAGATGTGGCCGTACTCTTTGAGCTCGAAGAGCTGGGCCGCCGTATCCACGTCGTCGAAGACGTAGGAGGTGGTCTGGTAGATCGGCACCGCCCGGGAGCCGGTGAGCCCGTCCGGGATGTGCCCGGCGTGGAGCATGCGCGTCTCGAAGCCGAACCGGTGGCTCGCGGTCGCGCTAGCCATAGAGAGCGGGCGCTCCGGCGTGGAGGTCACAGGCGGAGAAACTCGGCGATGATGGGGTCGGCCCGGAGCTGAGCCAGCGCGTCGTCATCCGGCCGCTCGGGGATGTCCCGGGCGCAGTCCACCATGCAGAGGAATCCCAGCGGCTCGGGGCCGGTCGCCCGGAACTGATGCCAGGTGAGGGGCGGCACCCGGACCAAGTCGTGACCCCCGAGATCCAGGATCCGATCACCCACCAGGGCTCTGCCCCCACCCCGGATCACCATGACGGCATGTTCGTGCTGGTGGCGCTCGAGGGAGGAGTATCCCTGGGGCTGGATCTCGAAGTAGCGGAGCTGGCAGCCCAGGCGCTCACCGCCATCGAACAGGAGTTGCCGGGTGATGCCGGCGAAGTGCGTCCCGCCCGGCTTGTAGGACGAGACCGCGATTCCTTCCCAGCGGAACGGGTCGCTCTGTCTGATATGGATCGTCATGCAGCCGCAGGTCCTTCGGACGCGGCTCTGGCTACTTCGTCCACCAGGGCTTTGGTCCGGTCGAAGAGTGCGTCACCCGCCTCATACAGGCTGCCGCCGATCAGCAGGATGCAATCCCGGCCGTAGAACGTGAGGAGCTCGGGCACTTGCTCCAGTCGGATGCCACCAGCGGGCATCGGGAACGCCGGCCGCGCGAGGAGGCTGGGGGCCCTGAGGGCACCGGCCAGGCGGCTGCAGGTCTCCCGGCTGTAGCTGAACCGGCCGCCCGCGTGCGGGAAGATGACGGCGTCCGCACCGTACCAGCGAAACAGCTTGCCGAATAGTACCGGTTCCTCGACGCGCAGCACACCGGCTAGCGCCGGATGGGCGAGGATCGGGAGCCCCTCCGCGGCACTGGCGAGTTGATGCAACAGCGGAAGCCCCACGATCATCGGCGAGATCATGACCGCCGGCGCCCCGGCGGCCCGGGCGAACTCGAGCTGCCGCAGCACCCGTTCAGGAGTCCCCGCGAGGTTCGGTACATAGAGCGCACGATGGCCGGTCTCCGCCGCTGTGTCTTCCACCGCCCGGAGGCACGCCTCGACTCTGCCTTCGAACGGCGAGAAAGCATGGTCGGCCAGCCCGTGATCGTCCTTGACCAGGTCGATCCCGGCGCGGGCGAACGTGCGGCACAGGCCGGCGAGCTGCCGTGGGTCGAGTCCCATCGGCTTCAGCGCCGTCGCGACGAGGGGTCGGGACGCCGCGTCCGCGAGCCGCCGCAGGCCGGCAATGCCGAGCCGGGGGCCGGGTAGCCAGGTGGACGCCTCGTCCGGGAGCGCCACGTCGGCGAGCATTACGTCGGCCTGCAGGGAGCTGTTGCCGAATATCACGTTGAGCAACTGGGCGGGATCGTGGGCCGTCGTGGCGAGGGGCTGGACGATCTCGACCCGAAACTGGCCCGGGCCGTCAGGTTCGATGCGCTCGACCCGGCCGAGAATGTGCTGAGCGATCCCCCTATCGCGAATGGCCGAGCGGGGCAGCTCCACCGTCTGCTCGAGGAGGAGGGCTTCGGCCCGGGACTCGATCTCTCCCGGGGCCGCCGATACGCGGTAGGTAATGCGGAGCGCGCCGGACCGCTCGAGCGCAGACACGTGGGGGCTTCCTTCCCTCCAGGGTGCTGGACTCTAGCGTCGTTCGGTGCCGATCTGAAGGTGCCGGTCGGGAGGGCGTGCTCAGGTCGCCGGCTCGGGTGCCCCCCCGGCAACCAGGCGTCGGAGCGCTTTCCGCGAGCGCACCTTGAGCTTGGTGAGGACGTTCTCGGTGTGGTGGCGGGCGGTGTGGGGGCTGATGCTCAGCATCCGCGCGATCTCCTTGTTCGAGAGCCGATGCATCAGCAGCGAGGCCACCTGGAGTTCTCGGACCGTCAAGCCGTAGCGGGCCCGGAGCGAATCGGGCGCCGGGATCTCGAATGCCACCCGGTCGAGGGAGACCAGTACGGCGCTAGGGTGATCGAGTGCATTACGTCCGACCGGCTTCCCTCGCAGCCGGTAGGCGGCCACCGTCGTGGCGACTTCCCGCCGGGTCCCGTCGGATCGGTTGTCCTTGGGATCGGCTTCTCCCGGCCGCAAGGTGGCGATGACCGCTTCTGCCACCTGACGGATGTACCCCTGCAGCAGATCGCGCTGATCGTCTTGAGCCAAGACCCGCCGCATGACCGGATTGTTGCGCAGCTCCCGCCCCTCCAAGTCGAACAGGACCAGCGCCTGCCCGGTCACGTCGATGACGGACGCGAGGTGCGCCAGCGAATCGTCCCCGGCGAGGTGCGCCCGGACGGCCAGGCGAAAGGTGGGCAGGATCACCTCGAGCAGGCTCAGTCGCCGTTGGATCAGTGTCGGAGCACTAGGGTGCTCGGCGTAGAGCCCGATGAAGATCTCCACCTGCTGCGCCGGTAGGCGGACCGAGAGGCCGAGCGTGTCATGGAGCCGGAAGGGAAGCACGAAGGCGCGGTAATATTCGCTTCGCTCCAGTTCCCAGTGATCGAGCACCTGACTGGAACTCCATACCTCCAGCCCCGACGCGAGCGCGCGATTGCGGGCGGGATCCAGGGCAGCGAACCGCTTCAAGTAGGCATTGAGGGCCTCCTGGCTCACTCCTTCCCCGTACGCCGCCGGCCCCTGTCCCGGCGCCCAATAGTACAGCGCAGCCTTATCCGAGTCGGTCAGCGCTCGAACGCTCCGGAGCACACTGCGCAACCACTGCCAGGGGCTGACCGATATGCCCTGGACGGTGAGACAGCGCATCGTGGAGCGTAGACGCTCGAGGTCCGGGCTCTCGAAATGACTGCGGAGTCCATGGGCTGCTCCAGTCTGCTTCAACGGACCTGCCTCGGCCACAGGGTGCTCTCTACGTCAGGGGGATGGACTTCGTATTCGGCCCCATCGCGACCTCAGGATGTAGGCGATGTGCTACGCCGGCAGGGACCCGCACTCGACGGCGCGCCTACGTGGCAAGCTTAAGGCCAGCAATTAGCTACTCGGTCAAGGTGGCGCAAGTCATGGCGTCACGTGCATTTAGTGACTAATAGGCCGAGGCGGCCGTGGATAAGACGCGCTCCCCCGTACGTTGAGGCAAAGCAACAGTATTGTGTGGGCCCACTTGGCTGGGCAAAAGCTGCCCATGTTACCCAACGGGATCCGTAACAACTTCTTCTCCAGAAATCGTGGTGGCCAGCAGAATTACACCGAAGACCTTCCGTTCTGCAACGTCCGTGATGCTGAAGGGCAAGCCGCACGCCGAGTCGGGGCGTAGCGCAATTGAACAATGGGGCGCCCCCTGAAAGCAGGAGGGCACTGACTAGGATATTCAGCTCTTTATGAAGACTCGATGAGACCTCGGGCGCCTGCCAGATCTGGTCCTCCTGCTCAATTGTCGTGCTCGCCTCCACGGAGAGTTCAGGCGCGCGCTGACGCCGCCTCACTGCGGAACGGTAGGGACAACCGCCGGGATGAGTCATGACTCTCTCTCCGCCTCTCAGGCCGCGGCTGAGTGTCCCCACCCCGGAACGAGTACGCGCGCCCTCGAGCGCTGAGCACCAAAATGCCGCCGTCAGGCTGTATCTCAAACTCTGTCGGAGCTACGACACGGTTATTGCGCTGGGGGCGCTGATCGGGCTGTTTGTAATCGATAACCTGGGCCGGCTGCCGACCGGCCTCGATGACTTCCTCGGTGCTCGGCTTACCGTCAAGAACTGCCTGCTCGCGGTCATCTTTGCCAATTCCTGGTACCTGAGCTGTCGCTGGGCGGGGCTATACGACTGGGTCCATGTCAAGAGTCGGAAGAGCGAGGCCCTCCGGGTATTCGGCGCCACCTCGCTCGGGACCCTGATCGCGGTAATTTTCCCGTTGACCAGCAAGTCCGGCGCCTTTCACATCGACCTGCTCTTGCCCTTCCTGGCGCTCGGCACTGGGCTCATGCTCGCCTGGCGGGCGGTCCTGCGCTCCACGACGGGATCTTTGGGCCGCACCTCACGGACGCTGCTCATCGTAGGAGCAGGGCCTCGCGGCCAGGAGCTCCGCACACTCATCAAGTCGGAGGGAAACGGTGAGGTCAATTTCCTCGGTTTCGTCGATTCTGACATTGAGCCAGGCAACTCGATATCCCCGCTCTGCTCGCTCGACGGGTTGGAGCGCTTTCTGATGGGGCAGGAGCTCGACGAGGTGCTGATTGCGCTCCCGGTCAAGTCTCGTTACGCAGAAATCCAGAGGACCATTCAAATCTGCGAGCGCGTCGGTGTCCCGGTCAAGTACTCGGCGAGCTTGTTCGCCCACACCCGCAGGGAACCGCGTGTGGAGTACTCGTCTTCGGGCCCCGTCTTGTCCGTCCCCGCCGCCGCCGAGGGCCCGAGGTTGCTGGTGAAGCGGGCGATCGATCTGTTCGGCGCTGGCCTAGCTGCTATCGTGCTGAGCCCGCTGATGGTCGCTATTGGGGTGGCAATCAAGCTCACCAGTCCCGGCCCCGTGTTCTTCGCGCAACTACGCTACGGACGGGACCGCCGGCGCTTCATGATGTATAAATTCCGCACGATGGTGGATGGTGCCGAGGACCAGCAGGTGCAGTTGGAGGAGCTAAACGAGGTCAACGGCCCCGTCTTCAAGATCCGCATGGACCCTCGCATTACTCCCCTCGGGGCGTTCCTTCGGCGGACCTCCCTCGATGAGCTCCCGCAACTGTGGAACGTTCTTCGTGGCGACATGTCTCTGGTGGGACCCCGTCCTCTGCCACTTCGGGACGTGAGCAGGTTTCAAGAGGCTTGGTTGATGCGGCGTTTCAGCATGTTTCCGGGGATCACTGGCTTGTGGCAAGTGAGCGGCCGGAGCGACGTGGCGTTCGATGATTGGATTCAGCTCGACCTGGCCTACATCGACCGTTGGTCGCTGATCCTGGATCTGTGGATCCTGGCACGGACAATTCCCGCCGTCATCTCTGGCAAAGGCGCTTCGTAGAAATGTGCGTCGGCAGTGTGCGCGAAGTGGAGCAGATGTCGCCGGCCGTTCACTTTCGCCCCGACTCGTGCCGCTCCTGAAGCACCGAAATCGCGAAGCTCTGAAGTGATCTGAGCTCCTCCATTGAGCAGGCCCTGCACATGGCAGATACATACGTGTTGGGCATTTCGGCGTTCTACCACGACAGTGCCGCCTGCCTTCTGCGAAATGGTGAAATCCTCGCCGCTGCGCAGGAAGAGCGATTCAGCAGGTTAAAAGGCGACGCGAGCTTTCCGCATCGAGCGGTCGAGTACTGCTTGAAGGAAGGTGGCGTTTCGGTTGGGGATCTGGCCTCGATCGGATTCTACGACAAGCCCCTGCTCAAATTTGAGCGCATTCTGGAGACCTATCTCGCTATCGCTCCGAGAGGCTTTAGCTCCTTCCTGAAGGCGGGACCCGTTTGGATCCGGGAGAAGCTTTTCACTGATCGGCGACTGCGCGAAGAGCTGGGGTACGCTGGCGAGCTCCTTTACGCCGAGCACCACGAGTCTCACGCGGCCAGCGCCTTCTTCCCGTCTCCCTTTCAGGAGGCGGCGATTCTCACGGTCGACGGGGTAGGTGAGTGGGCCACAGCGAGCTTTGGCATCGGACGGGGGAGTGATCTCCAGCTCAGTCGGGAGCTGCAGTGGCCTGACTCTCTCGGACTCCTCTACTCCGCGTTCACCTACTACACTGGATTCCGGGTGAACTCCGGTGAATACAAGGTCATGGGGCTGGCCCCCTACGGCGAACCGAAATACGTTGACCTCATCTACCGGGAATTGGTGGATCTCAAGGACGATGGGTCGTTCAGCCTGAATCAGAAGTACTTCAACTATGTCGGCGGCCTCACCATGACCAGCGAGGCCTTCCACCAGCTCTTTGGAGGACCGCCCCGCACTCCCGATAGCAACCTTACCCAGCGTGAGATGGACCTTGCCCGCTCCATTCAGGTGGTGTGCGAGGAGATCATGCTGCGCATGGCGCGGGCGTTGCACCGAGAGACCGGACTGGAAAATCTTTGTCTCGCGGGCGGTGTGGCTCTCAATTGTGTCGCCAATGGCCGTCTCCTCCGAGAAGGTCCGTTCCGCCGGTTATGGATACAGCCGGCCGCCGGTGATGCCGGCGGTGCGCTTGGTGTCGCGCAACTGGCCTGGTATCGGCACCATGGAGGTGCGCGTGCCATCTCCCCACAGGGGGATGCGATGCATGGGGCCTACCTGGGCCCAGCGTACCCCGACCGAGAGATCGAAGAGGCTCTCCACGCGGAAGGGGCCGTCTACGAGCGACCTGATCGGTGCGATCTCCTTCGAGCCGTCGCCTGCCTGCTCGCCGAAGGAAAAGTAATCGGCTGGTTCAACGGTCGAATGGAGTTCGGCCCGCGGGCGCTGGGGTCCCGGAGCATCCTGGGAGACCCGAGGAGCCCTCGCATGCAGGCGCAAATGAATCTCAAAATCAAATTTCGCGAAGGGTTCCGGCCATTCGCGCCAAGCGTCCTCCGCGAGCGGGTCGCTGAGTACTTCGAGCTCGACTGCGCCTCACCCTATATGCTGTTGGTTGCCCCAGTTCGGGAGGAACACCGGGCCCCCGTAGCAGCTCGGGACCGTCGGCTCTGGGGCATCGACCAGCTCAACGTCGTCCGATCCGACATTCCGGCGGTGACTCACGTCGACTACTCGGCCCGGATCCAGACGGTGAGCCGGGACACAAATCCGGACTACTACGATCTCATCCGCGAGTTCGAGTGCCTCACCGGATGCGCGGTTCTCGTCAACACCTCGTTCAACGTCCGCGGTGAGCCGATCGTGTGCAGTCCGGCGGATGCGTACCGCTGCTTTATGCGGACCGACATCGACCATCTCGTTCTCGGTCCCTACCTGCTCGCCAAGAGTGCCCAACCTGAATCCAGGGAGAAGGCGGATTGGAAACAGGCGTACCAGCTCGATTGAGCGCACGGGACGGGCGCCGATTCGGACTAGAGGTCGGCGCCGCGTTCCTCGTCCTCGCTGGGGTCTCGAGCTGGCGCGGGCACTCTCGAAGCGCTGTGGTGCTCAGCATCATGGGCTGCGCGTTTGTGAGCGCCGGACTTCTGGTGCCCGGACGCATGACGTCGATTCGTCGGGTCTGGATGCGATCGGCGGAGGCGATCTCCAAGGTGACCACACCGCTCGTGATGGGTGCTTTGTATTTCTTGGTACTCACCCCCATGGGCGTCTTGCTGAAGGTCTGTGGCCACCGGCCGCTCGCCCCGCGCAAGGATGGTCCGGCGTGGATTGCTCGCCATCCAACGCAGGGCGGGCGCAGCGATCTCAAACGTCAATTCTGAGAGAGAACGATGCCTCATTCAAGTCTGGTAAGGGAGCTCTGGGCATTTCTCCGAGTGCGCAAGAAGTGGTGGCTCCTGCCGGTGATCGTGATGATGCTGCTGGTCGGCACTCTGCTGGTGATCGCTCAGGGTTCAGCGCTCGCCCCCTTCATCTACACGCTGTTCTGAGCACCGAGCCAGAGGAACGGCCGAAGTCAGGGGTGGGATACTGGACCGTGGGGCTGCGACGATGCGCCCCAAGGCTCACTGGTATCCCACTTGGCGCAAATGCTCTGCAATTAGCTGTGCCGCAATCTCACTTCCCCGAACGTTAAGATGATCGTCATCCCGGAAATACAGCATCTCCGTACCAGCGTATGGCTCGAAGCCCTTGAGAAGGGAGATGGTGTCGAAGCCCTGCGTTTCGGCAAGTTTCTGGAAGTAGTCCACCAGGTGAGGTTCGCTTGAGGGGGCGGGTAGGAGCTTGAAATATGGCGCGTAGAGTCGGACTGAAGTGGGTATGATCGCGACCGTTACCTTGAAATGCAAACTGTCGCTCAGATGAGCCATTCGAGCGAACGTCTTGTCGAGCTCCCCACGATTGGGATGGCGAAGGACATAGGTGGGGGGCTCCGAAGCGGTCTCAAGGTCTCCAGGGGACAGCAGCAGGTAGCCATGCGTTGGTGAGTGAAAGAGGGGGCGAACCAGTCTAACCCCATCGATGGTGTAGGCTGATGCGTATGGGCGCCGCCTTGCGGGACTGATGAGCTGGATCTGACCCACCCGCAAGCGAAAGGCGAGGGATTCCTCCCGAAGTGCGCGCACAAGGTTTCGGAAATCAATAAGAATCGTGCCTCTCACCGCACGAGCAAAGGTGCTGGGCGTGGAAGCCTCATTCCACTCGGCATAGCTGTCCTCGAGGTCGTTGCCCTCGTAAATCATCCAAAGAAGGCGCCCGATGCGCAGGTGCCCATCGAAATGAGAGAGCAGGTACTCCAACAGCATGAGCTCCTGCTTGGGAGAGGACCCTGGGATACCAAGATTGTATACGCAAGTATTCATCTTGCGTTCAAGCAGATCCGGCCAGGTGGCGCCCTCCGTCACGCCCCATCCAAAGGTGAACGAGTCGCCCAGGGTAAAGATGTGACACGAGTCCATCGCACTCTGTTCGCGAAACCCGAGCTCGTTTACATGGATCGATACTCTATGCCGGTACAATACCGAATCGACCAGGGTCCGCGACTGTAGCATGCTGGGAAAGTAATAGTCGCCATAGTGGGCACCTGCGACATCGAAGTCAGGTTTGAGCAGGCGGAAATTCTCGGCCGTGGGGAAGTAGAGCTTAGGGTACCATTCCTCGATCGTTCCGTTGCGATCTATAGGGGAGAGGATACTCTGATCCGTTTCGGGCAGCGTGAGATTGAGATAAACAGACACCACGAGATCGAGGGCGATAGAGCAAACCAAGAGCACCCCAGCCAGCAAGGACACGTTCAACAGCATGTCCACAGATATGATGCCACGCTCGGTGGTGTGGCGGACCACCGTGCCGCCGATCAACCACACGACAGCAAGCAATGGAAAGGCGAGGCCAGGCCCGAAGAACACTCCCCCCACTGTCGCTCCGAGAAGGAGCACCACGACCAGGTAGGTCGACAGTGCGGCGAATATCCCTGTCGCGATCCACTCGGCACGGGTAGTGCGGGAGATCAGTGGAGCACGGATCTCAGCCGCGGGCTGCTCCGCTTCATAATTCGAGCCTGACATCACGCCCCGGCTGTCACGGCCGCTCTGAGCTAACGGCGATCGGGCGGACGCTCAGGTCGGGCAGGTAGTCTCGCACATGGGTGAGGAGCGCGCAGAGGAAGGCTATACTGCCGAGCAGCTGCATCAGCTTCTTGGTAGAAAGCAATAGATCAAATAGCAGAGTGCTTGAGCCATGGGACTTAGCCTCGATCCCCAAGGCCATTTCCATCCCGAGGGCACCGCCGACGTACAGGGCGCCAGCGCCGATGAATGACCAACGCGAGCGCCGGGGGAGCCGGTTCACAAACGGTGTGAACACGACGGCAAAGACTATGACGAACAGCATGCCAGGGATCACCCAGGAATATTGCAGAGGACCCGGATACTCGAAAAGGAGATCCATTGGGTCACTCATCATCTCATGGAAACGGCAGAGATCGTCGATTGAGAGGAAAAAGAACGTCCCGGCAAGCCCCGCCCAAGCGACCCAATCCGGCGCGAGCTGGGCCCGAGTAGCCAGCGCAATCACACTGAGAAGCAGCGCGCATTCCACCAGCAGCATGGAGCTGTACCAAGTCTCCAGGTTATTGTCACCTCGGAAACTCGCGACACGGAGGATTGCACTGGTGTCCTGATGTCCCCCCGAATGCACCACATAAAGCGCGAGTAACTGACCGAGAGTCAGTAGGGCCACCCCGCACAGAAGGATGGCGGCAACTCGCCGGGGGGCAAGCTGAAGTGTCATCCAGCCTCTGGGTAACCCGCTGCGTCGGTTGGGGTCCGGAACAAACTTAGCTTGTCCCCGGGTAAGTCCGGAGTCAAGGAGGAGGCCTAAACGGTGGATGTGCCACGGCTCGCCGTGCGGCTCCTCGGAAGGATGGCCGTGAAGGCGAGGGCCTATTTAGGTTCACAGAACATCGCTTCCGACATCACAATCCTCTCCCGGTCCGCCTGCGCGCAGGGAAGCGTGTCCATCTCGACATAGGGTATGCCGTGCAGTCCGAGCCGATAACGCGAAGCGGGGATGTCATTGAAATCCACGATTATTGGCTTCGTCTCGCGCTTAAGGGTCGCCAACTGTTGGGCAACAGCGCGGCTTTGCTGGAAGGCGAACGTCACATACCGCGCCCCGATCATGAGGTCGTTGAACAACAGGATGAGGATCAAGGCCAAGCTTAGCCACCGGCTTCTTCCATGGTCAGCCACGACCAGCCCAACGACTCCCACTAGAAGGGGTAGCAGCCACAGTTGAGGAGCGAAGCGGGCCCACCAGGTTTCGGAAAACGACAGCGCGCTGATCCCGATCAGGGCCACCAGCAGGTACAGAATGCTGGAATTACGTAAGCGCTGCCGGTCTCGCCAGACCAGCAGGGGCAGAGCGGCAACCGACAGGAGCAGCGCCCCACTAAACAGCGGCCCAAACCCGCCGACCCGCACGTCCGGGTAGGCGAACTGCTTGATTTCGAGCCATGTGAAGGTGAGGGGAAGCTTGATCGTGACCGGCGGAGTGGGAGTGACTTGCGATGGTGCCAAGAGCGACAGCATCAAACGCGCGAATCGTCCGGTGCCCGGGAAGATCCCCTGGGACTCGATGCTGACGATCGCTCTCCAGCTGGGATGCGGGTAGAACGCGTTCCCCTTCGTGATCAGGAACTTGGCGAATTGCGTAATGTAGGGATTATAGCCGACGAGTAACCCGCCCAAGGCTCCGCCGGCCAGGAGCCATGCAGCTAGCTCTGCCCGCCGTGGTTTGCAGGCCCTGGCAAACCACAACCAATATCCTGACCCGATGATCCCGAGGTAGAGCGCGCCGGTGAGTTTCGCGTTGATCGTCAGAATCACGACGAGGGCCAGGACGGCCAGCAGCGGCCGGTCCCCACGCCGGCCGATCAGGAGGAGCAGAGCGATCGTTGTGGCCAACAATGAGGAAAGTTGCCCATCGACGTAATACGAATGCATCTGGTAAGTACTGACTGGGTTCAACGCCACCATGACACCCAGCAGGCAGGTCAGACCGCGGGTGATCTTCTCGAGTGACCGAAGGGCCGCAACCCAGAAGAGACAGCATGCCAGCATGAGCGTCGGATGAAAGGCTTTGCCGGCCTCGAAGCTGCCGGTGAGCCTGTACAGGGCTGCGGCACTGATCCAGGGTCCCTTAGCGAAGAACGCCAGTTCCGTCGGATAGTCGACTGGGGGGAGCAGTTGGCCCCGGAACGGGTTCCAGCCTGCCGCGAGCTGAGCAATCGCTTCCGCGTGATAGGTTTGCCCATCCCAGGAGACGTCGTAGAGCTGGCTGCTGAGGAGAGCGAACAGGAGAAACGCGGTGATGCTGATTCCCGCCGCGACCCCGAACGCGCGACCGCGATCTCCCTCGGCATAGTGCCGGGCCACCCACCACCCGAAGCCGGCGGCCATCGCTGTGGCCAGCGGGACCTGAAACCAGTCGAGTGGCACGCCGGTGGCGAACAGGATCGAGCTGACCACCTGGATCGAGCAGTCGAAGGCAATCAGGATGGAGCCAATCAGGATGGGGAGCGCCGCCATGGGATAGCTCAATTCCTCACGTGGCCAACGCGATGCGCAGCTGCTGGCGCGGGAGATCGTGGACCGAACCGCCCACCTTGACCGAGGCCATTTTGGAGCCCACCATAGAGGAACTCTCCAACCAGGGTCGTGCCGTGTTCCTTGGCAGCCGATACCGGCAGGCCATAGCTGCAGGGGAACCGCGCCGAGTCTCCCGAGTCATTATCGCCGGCCTGACTGTGCTGGGACTGGGGCTCCGGCTGGCGGTCTACGCAGGCCGGCGCCCCCTCTGGCTCGACGAGGCGTCTCTCGCGCTGAACATTGCTTCGCGCTCCCCCGCCAGCCTCGCGGGGACCCTCGATTACCATCAGTTCGCTCCGATGCCCTTCCTCTGGGCAGAGTGGCTGGTGACTCGAAGTGTCGGCGTCAGCGAGTATTCTTTGCGCGCGGTCCCTCTCGCCGCCGGAGTCCTGCTTCTGCTGGTGATCTGGCCGGTCGCTCGGCAACTGCTCGGGGAGCTCCCAGCCGTGGTGGTAACGGCACTCGCGTCCATCTCCCTCCCCCTCATCTACTACTCCAGTGAGGTCAAGCAGTATGGGGTGGACGCCTGCACCACGGTGGTTCTCCTGGCCCTCGTACTGTCCGTCGTGCGCCACGCCGAGTCCAGCAAAGCCTGGCGGCGCCTGCTGGTCGGTGGGATGCTCGGCCTTTGGATCTCGCAGCCCTCGATCTTCATCCTCGCGGGCAGCGGTGCCGCGCTCATCGCGGAGCCACGTGTGCGCGCAGCCCCGCGCTGGAGACGCGACGTGGCATTGACGCTCGGCGTGTGGTCCTCAGCCTTCTTCATCCTCTATGTGCTGACATATCGTCAAGGCACTGCAGATCCCTATCTGCGTCAGTATTGGGAGGGGACATTTCTCCTGCCGGGGGCGCCCGACATCGTGCACCGGGTCCTGCGCGCGGCGCGGTACACTCTGGTGGAACCGGTGTTCCGACCGGTCTCCGCCAATTGGTTCGCGGCGGCGTACGCTCTTGGCGGCCTATTCCTAGTCGGGCTGTATGCCGCGGTGCGTCGCCACGGGCTGTCCGCGGCGCTGCTGCTGACGGTGCCGTATGGCGCAGTCGGAGTCGCCTCCGCGCTGGGGAAGTACCCGATCGCGGATCGGCTCCTGTTATTTCTCTCACCGCTGCTCTTCATGGTCTACGGAGCGGCGATTGGGATCCTCGTCGATCAGCTACCCTTGCGCGCGCGCCGCGGGGCCACTGCTATAGTGGTGGGGCTCCTGTTCGCCTGGCGTGCCCGGTCTGTGTTCGAGTTCACCACTCATCCTCCCCTGATCAGTGGAGACACCCGCGGCGTGATCAGCCAGATCGAGCAGGGAAACCAAGGCGAACCGGTGTACCTCTACGTAGAGGGTGTGCCGCTCTGGATGTTCTATACCACGGATTGGCACGCTCCCGACAGGCAGCGCCTTCGATGGGCGGCGCACAGTCAAGCCGCAGCGCAAGCGAACCAGGGGAAGAACGGTGACGGAAGCTCTGAAGATAGTCTCATTCGTGGCTTCAGGGGTCGGCGCGAGGTGATCGGTCTTCCCAGTGGCGTGGAGGCCCTCGCCGGCGTGGCGCCGGAGGATCTGCCCGCCCATCCAGACTCAGGCTGGGCTCAAGCCGAGGTCCGCCGGATCCTTCACGCTGGAGTTGGTCGGGATGCATGGTTGTTCGTTTCAAGTGCCAGCGATGCCGAGCTGCAAGCGCTGCTCGCAGCCGTGGCACGGAGGGGAGGGCGGATCGAGTGGCAGCGCGGCAACGGCACCGTGGCATACCGCGTTCGATTTCGGTCAGCGAAGGATTCCGTCAGCACCCCTCACATTTCCCGTGGGCCTCAAGGCCACTCGGCCCTACCACCGCTTGCCGACGTGTTCCGAAATCATCCTGGCCGTTAGCTCGCTCCCCCGCCGGTTCAGATGGTCGTCATCGCGAAAGTAGAGCAACTCCGTGCGCGCGTAGGGCCTGAAGGCCTGAAGCAAGTCAAGGACATCAAATCCCTCCGCGTCCGCGAGCCGGTGCACATAATTCAGGAAATAGGGCTCGGCCGAAGGCGTCGGGATCAGATTGAAGTAGGGCGCATACAGTCGAATCGAGCTGGGCATGAGCGCCACTGTTACGCTGAAGTGCATGCTGTCGCTGAGATGAGCCATACGGTCGAACACCCTGTCGAGCTCCCCGCGGTTGGGGTGATGGAGCACATACGACTCCGGTTGTGAGGCGCTCTGGAGGTAAGGTGGAGACAACAGCATGTACCCAAACCTCGGCGAGTGAAAGAGTGGTGTCACCAAGGTCACCCCATCGACCTTGTATGCTGAGGAGTATTGCCTCCGCCGGGCCGTACTCGTGAGCCGGACCTCCCCCGTTCGGAATCGGTTGATGAGCGACTTGTCACGCAGAGCATAGGCCAAGGATCGGACGCTGCCGACAATCGTGCCCTTGACGGCTCGAGTCAGAACGCCCCGTGTATTGGGGTCACCCAACTCCGCATAGCTGTCCTCCAGGTCGTTACCCTCGTAAATCATCCATATCAGGTGTTGCAAGGAGTGGGGGCGATTCGGCCGGGAGAAGAGGTATTCAAGGAGCAAGAGCTCCTGTTTGGGCGACGCGTCGTGAACCCCGAGATTATAGACACAGGTGCCGAGGTCATTCTCCAGCAGGTCCGGCCAGGTGGCGCCATCGGTGACGCCCCAGCCGAAGGTAAATGAGTCCCCCAGAGCGAAGATCCTACAGGAGTCGATGGGGCTGGTCTCTCGAAAACCGAGCTCGTTGATATGGATGGAAACTCTGTGCCGGTCGAGCACCGAGTCCACCAGGGTGGGCGACTGCAGCATGGAAGGAAGATAGAATCCACCATAGTGTTCGCCGCTGAGGTCGAAGCCGGGCTTGTGCAGCCGGAAATTCTTTTCAGTGGGGAAGTAGAGCCTAGGATACCACTCTCCGATCGCCGTGTTGCTATCGGTGCTGAAGAGAATGCCCTCGTCAGTCTCAGGCGACACACTGGCGAGGTAGGCGGAGACAGCAACGTCGGAAGCGATGCAGCAGGGCAGCAGTACCGCAGCGAGCAGGCACACGTTCAGCAACATGCCCCGAGATATCAGACCGTGTGCAATGAGCCAGCGGCCGCCGAATCTGGCGGCAACCCAGATGGCAGCCACCAACAAGAAGATGATCTTGAGACCGATCACTGCTCCGGCAACGGTGTCGCCCAGTAGAAACACTATCAGCAGATAGCCGGACAGTGCTGCCAATACCGTAGCCGTCAGCCGCTCCGCGCCCCTGGCTGCAATACTCATTGGAAATGGCAGGGCATGTACTCCTCCATCAGCGATATCAGTGCTGCACGGAAGCGAAAGATGCGCCTTGCCGCGCAATGCCGACAGAATGGCGCTCTAAGTTCACCTTCGGACCACGGGTGTTGACACCTGGCGGTTGCGGTTCCACCCTAGAGCACACCTCGGGCGACGCGGAGTTCCCTGGTGTACCCTCGCGAGTTGTGACTCGTAACGCAAACGCCCCTTCCCCTTACCGGAAGCATTGATGACGACACAGTGGCTGTCGTGAACCGGGTGCCTCCACAAGGCGTCCGTACACTCGTCCTGCTGGGGCTAGCGGTGCTGCTCAGGATCGCGCTGGCGTATCAGCGGCCCCTGGGCGTCGATGACGTGTTCTCTCTGGCAATGGCCACAGGCCACAGCCTGGAGCACCCGGCGGCTGAGGCGAATCCTCGGTTGGGCGATTACGTGGAATGGCCCGGGGCCGAGCTGCCAGCGCTCTATCGCAGGTATATCGAGCACGAGCGACCTCCGGCCTCGGCGCAGCGGGTGGTGAGAGCGGTGCTGCTCTCCGATACCAGCCCGCCGCTCTACTACCTCCTGTTGCACGGATGGACCCGCGCCTTGGGGACCAGCGATACGGCCCTTCGATGCTTCTCGGTATTTTGGGCCCTCGCCGCGCTTCCGCTCTTGTGGTTGCTTGGCCGACATCTAGGCGGGAACCAGACGGCGCTCTCCGCGTGCGTGCTCTACGCTTTCGCCCCGGTGAGCCTCTACTACTCGGTCGAGGGACGGATGTACTCGCTGCTCTGGTTCCTGACGTTGGCCCTGGCCTGGGGGACCGTGGAACTCCAGCGTCGGGGCCCGCGGCCGTGGTGGGCGCTACTCTGGTGCGTCGCTGGTTCGGCTGGGCTGCTGACGCACTACTTCTTTGCATTCGTGTGGATCGCCTGTATCACCTGGCTGATCATGTATCCCGGGCGGCTGCGGCGGTCGTCTCTGCTGGCGCTCCTAGGCGTGGCGGCACTCTTGACGCTCCCATGGTACCGGCTGCTGCCAGAGAGTTTCAGCCGCTGGCGGGTCAGCGGCCAATGGCTGTATGGCGACCCAATATCGTGGAGGTATCGGATCAAGGCGCCCATCAAGCTCGCGTGGAGCCTGCTGGCCAGCTTCGGTGACTGGGACGGTTCCAAGTCCGCAGACCGGCTGACCGCCGCCCTGTTTCTGCTGCTGGGTTTAGGCTGGGCGCGCCGGGGCATGAAGTCCTTGTTCTCTCCACCATACGGGCTACTGTGGCTCTGGCTGGCCGCGGCATGCCTTGGGCCCCTCGCCTTCGACCTCGTCCGCGGCACCGACACGGCTTCCGTCGCACGATACGCTCTCCCCGGGATGCCCGCGGCGATGCTGTTGGCCGCGGTGGGGCTAGGCCAGATCGGGCCGCGTGCACGCCTCGTGTTCCTGGCTTTGATCCTGGCCACCTGGGCTCCCGGGATCCGTGCCGTGTTCACCTTTCCGTCCCGCTCATGGGAGCCCCTCAGCCAGGTGGGTACGAGGCTGGCGGCCTGGGGGGACGCGTCAGATCTCATCATTGTGCACTCGATTCCCTCTGGCGTCCTCGGAATCGCCCGCTACATGCATGGGAGCGCGCCGATTCTGTCCTGGGTTGGTCAACTGCATCAACGGCGAGTGCCTTCCGACCTGGTACGAGCCTTGGAGGCACGCCGGAAGGTGGCGTTGGTGAAGATCGTAGATATCGGCGAGCCCGCGCCGGAGGAGATCTGGCTTCGCCAGCACGCAAACCTGACCGGGGAAGACTCCTTGCGCGGTGCTCAGGTGTTCTACTTTGCGCCGGGTCGGGGAGACGCCTTCCCCTCGGCCTCTGCAAGCGGACCTCGCCCGGACCCGCCCGGCCTTGTGCCACGGCTGGGCATCGCAACCGTTCGACCCATGCCTCTCAAGCCCGAGCGAATCGAGCTGAGGGAAGGACCCGAGTTCCCCAGGCGTGCTGGGCGGTATCCTGCCCGACGGCGCACCTGATGCATGAGATTTCCGTCGTCATCCCGACGCACCAGCGCTGCGAGCTCTTGAGTCGAACGCTTCACAGCGTTTTCGCTCAGCTGGAGGTCGACATCGAGGTGATCATCGTGGATGACGGATCGACGGACGGGACGTCCGCGTTGGTAAGCGGGCTGGGTGACCCGAGGATCCGGCTGATCCGCCATGAACGGGCTCTGGGAGTCAGTGCTGCTCGGAACCGGGGTGTCATGGAGGCGACCGGCGAATGGGTCGCCTTTCTGGACGACGACGATCTCTGGGCCCCCGAGAAGCTGGCTCGTCAACTGGACGCCGTGCGTCGCAGTCATTGCGAGTGGGCCTACTGCGGCGCAGTCGCCGTGTCCCCGGCGCTGCACATCATAGCCGGAGGTCCTCCTCCCATGCCCGATCGGTTGCTCCGGGACTTGCCGCGACGGAACACCGTCCCCGCGGGTTCCTCCAACGTGTTCGTGAGGAGGGCGCTCCTGCACCGGGTCGGACCGTTCGACCTCGGCCTGCGGCATATGGCGGATTGGGATCTTTGGATCCGGCTTGGACAGGCTGCACGCCCTGCCGTGGTGGACCGTGCATTGGTCGCCTATCTCCTCCACGTGAGCAATGCCTCGGCGGATTCAGCGGATGTGCCGGCCGAGATGAGCCTCCTGGAGGCGCGTTACGCGGCGGTGCGGGGAAGCCGGCGGGTGGATCGGGCCTACATCTACCGGTGGGTGGCGTGGAACGCACTCCGGAGCGGCCGCCGCGGCACGGCCGTCCGCGCTTACGCACGGGCCGTCCTCGCGGGCGACCTGCCGTCCCTCGCACGAGCGGTTGTCGGCGTCCTGAATCCCGCCCTGGCCGGACGCCCATTGCCGAGCCTTGTCGGAAAGCCTTGGGGTATCGAGGCCGCCGCGTGGCTACACGACATGGCGTGCCGGTGAGACGCCTCCCTTTACCGCCAGCAGTGGTGAAGCGGATCCGGAGTGCACGACTGGCGCCGAAGCCCACTCAGTGGGACTACCTGCACCTCGCAGCCCTGGTGCGCAGTCTGGGCCCTCTGCTGAATGGGGAGAAGTTTCGAGGCCCAACGCTCGATCTGTATTGCGGCAGCCAGCCCTACCGGGAGCTGATTTCCGCAAGACCCGTTTGGGGCCTCGATCTCGATCGCCACTTCGGCCGAGCCGATCTGCTGGGATCCATGCCGCTCCCGTTCCGCGATCGTACCTTCGGACTCATATTGTGCACCCAGGCGCTATACTTGACGACGGACCCGGTCGCGGTGGTCGGTGAGATGCTCAGAGTACTCCGGCCCGGGGGTTGGGCCGTGGTGACCGTACCGTATCTCTTCCGGCGAGAGCTGTCCTTTGATCGGCGATACCGCCCAGACCAGCTGGGGGCGTTGTTCCGCGCCTGGTCGGACGTCCAAGTCCTCGGCGCCGGCGGCACCGGCACTGGGCTGGCCTATATCGTCGGCAGTCTCGGAGCCGCAGCCGCGCGGCGGTCCAAAGTGGCGCGCGGACTCGCGCCGGCCATGGCGGTTGCCCTCAACGGGGTCGGTGCCGCTCTCGATGTCACCCTTCGTCCATTCGCCCGGAACTGGCCCGCGACCCTGATCCTTCAGGCGCGCCGACCGGCAGATTGAGACGAAGGGCGGCTTGGGCCGCGAAGTCATCGGTTTCCAGAGCCCCGGGCTCCCAGCGGCCGAGCAGAAAGGGGTCCGCGCTATCGGATACCGGCCGCCCACCGGTCCGGAAGCCCCCATGGTAACCGGCGGTTCGGGCTGCGCGTGCTATTCTGGGGTCGGCCTTGCCATGAGGGTATGCGAGGAGGCGGACTTCCCGCCTGACGGCACGCTCCAGTTCGTCGCGCCCATCGAGTAGCTCGCGATGGAGGGCCTGATCCGGTACCATCGTCAGCACCGGGTGCCGGAGGGTGTGGAATCCGATGGACATGCCGGCATGAGCCAGCATGCTCAGGCCAGCGGGGTCGAGCTGAGGGATCGAGGCACTGGGCAGCATCTCCAGAAGTCGCCGGCTGGCGGCATCGATCTCGCACTCCGCGGCCAGCTCGGCCGGCGTGCTCCCGCGCAGATGCAATCGTCGGCGCGTACGCTCGAGGCCTTCGGTCGCGATCTGCCATTCGAGGAGCTCCCACCAGTACGGGCCGAGTCCGTGTAGTGCTCGCCCTGAGAGAAAGAACGTGGCCGGGACTCCCAACTCCCGCAGCACGGGGAGCGCCTGCTCCACATGACTCGGGTGATCGTCGTCGAAAGTGATGGCGAAGCCGACCTTCCGACGAGGCTCGGAGCTCCTGAGCAACGCCGACAATGGGAGGAGTTCTCCGATCTCACCCAGGACCTGCAACTGCCGCCGGAACAGGCCGCCGGGAACGGATGGTACGATCGACCCGGGTGGGGACTCGGGGGCTGCGACGCGATGGTACAGGAGCACCAGGCTCCTGCGCCGCACACGGGCTGCGCTCAGCATGACCCGGCGCGGGCCTGCCCGTTTCAGGCACGTCGTGCCGGCGCTCAATAGGGCGCTACTCAATCGGCTCATCCGAGGACGGGTGAGAAGCGATCTACCTCGGGTGCTTCAGCTCGTGCCGAAGGGCTACCCGGAGTGGGAGATACCTGCTCGGCGTGCAACATACAGGCGATCACGGTGCCCTCGCCACCAGGTCTGGTGCTGAGCCTCGAATGCCACCGGTGCTAGAGGACATTACCGTAGTTATCCCGACGATCGGGCGAGCGCTGCTGCGTGACTGCCTGCGCTCGGTCGCCGAAGGAAGTGCCTGGCCCAGCCGCCTCGTCGTGGTCGACCAAGGGACCAACCAGGACGTGGATGCGTGGATCGATGAGTTGAAAGCGCGTGGCCTGATGGCCGAACGGCTTCGATCGGCGCAAACCGGAGCGGCCGCTGCCCGGAATCGGGGATTTGAGCGAGTGGTGTCGCCGTTCATCGCGGCGACCGACGATGATTGCCGCGTACATCCGGAGTGGCTCGAGCGCTTGGTGACGACGCTCCGAGCCCATCCTGGTGTGCTGGTCACAGGACGCGTCGACCTGCTCCGGGAGCAAGGGCAGGGAGGGGAAGCCCCGTCGCTCATTTCGAGCGAGGTTCCGGGACTCCACCGACGTCCCCTGCTGCGGCGCGATCCGCTCTTCTCGAACAACATGGGCTTCGCCCGCGAGCTTTTGAAGCGACTTGGCGGGATGGACGAGCACCCGAGCGTCCGCTACGCCGAGGATGCCGAGTGGTCTTATCGTGCTCTTCGGGGAGGCATTCCCATTCTCTATGCGCCCGGGGTCCGGGTCGGTCACCTCGCCTGGCGAGACAACGTCCAGCTGGCCGCCACCTACCGCCGCTACGCCAAGAGTCAAGGGGGATTCTACGGCCACTACATCCGACAGGGAGATTGGTTCATCGGGTTAAGGGCGGCGTACGACCTCTTGCGGGGCCCCTGGCTTATTGCGCGCGGCACGGCCACCGGCGACTCCGAGCTCGCGACCATCGGCCGCGCGTATGTCGGTGAGCTGCTGCCCGGCATCCTGGCCGGCCTGAGGCGGGGCTAGCGTGAGCACGGCGCTCGCCCGGCGGGCGGGAGACGCCATGGTCTGGCGAGCCGTACAGCTCTTCGGGGGGAAGGCCCTGCTCCTGGCGCGGTACCTCATCCTGGCCCGTCTCCTGGATCCGGATGAATTCGGGCTCTTCGCCATCGCCGTCGTGCCGCTCGACGTCTTGCTGAGCGCCACCAATTTCGGCATGATCCCCGCACTGGTGCAGCGGAGACAGTCCGAGACCCGACAGTATGACGCGGCGTGGACGGTCGGGTTGGCGCGCGCGCTGGCCATTGGTGCGGTGGTGTTCGTCGCCGCCCCGCTCCTGGCCGGCTTCTTCTCGGAGCCACGTGCCGCACCGCTGCTCCGCGGCCTGGCCCTCCGACCCATGCTCGGGGCCTTGGCGAGCATTCGGGTGGCCGATCTCGAGCGGGATCTCCGGTTTCGATCCCTGGCGGTGCTGGAGCTCTCCTCGACGCTGGTGGCGGCGGCCGTCTCCATCGCGCTCGCCTCGGCAGTCGGTGCCTGGGCCCTGATCGCCGGGACTCTCGTCGGCTCGCTGGCCGGCACTCTCCTGTCATACGTCCTGGCGCCTCATCGGCCCCGCCTGGCGCTGGACCCCGGGTCGGCCGGTCCGCTCTTCCGCTATGGACGCTGGATCCTGCTCAGCGGACTGATCGAAGTAGTCGGTGACGCCGTGCTTCGCGCAGTCATCTCGCGGCAACTGGGCACGGCGTCCGTAGGACTCTATTTTCTGGCTGCGAGTCTGGCGCTGCTACCCAATGACGTGGTGAGCGGCATTGTCGGGGCCGTGGCGTTTCCCGTCCACGCGCAGGTTCAGTCCGATCCCCGGCGGGTTGGGCTGGCTTTTCGCGCTAGCTTCGTGGCCATGGCGGCCGTTCTCATGCCGGTGTACGCCATCGTCGCCGCCCTTGCTCCTTCGCTCGTGCGCTACGTGCTGAGCCCGCAGTGGACCGGGACGGAACCGGTGATCCGGGTCCTGGCAATCGCCGGGATCCTCGGCATCCTGTTCGATGCCACCTCGCCGCTGCTCCAGGGAAGAGGTCAACCCCAGAAGCTTGCGGCGCTTTTTACCGTGTTGACGACCAGTGTGGTCACCTCGGTCTGGGCGCTCACGCGTGCCTACGGGCTCATGGGGGCCGCTATGGCCTGGGTTCTGGCGCAGGCCGTCGTGTGCGCTGTGTGCGCCATCTATGCTCGGCAGGCGCTGGGTCATTCGCCATTCCACGGGCTGGTCAAACCCCTGACCGCGATTGCGGTGGCGTCCGGAATGGCCGGGATGATTGCCTGGTCGATCGATGCCGTCCTGCCCGGGATCCTCGGATTAGGCACCGCGGTGGCGGCCGCCAGCGTCGTCACGGCGACCCTGCTGTGGGCTCTCGATGGGCAGCTCGGTCTTGGGCTGCTGCGGGACTTCGCGCACGCGTTTCCTCGTCTGGCAGAGCGGCTGAGACTCCCCCTGGCGAATGCCTAGGTCCTAGCCACTGCCTGAGCCGCCGGCGAATTCCCAGTCGCGGTCGAAGGCTTCGTCCGGCCACGCCGAGCTTGAGGCGAAACCGCCACCCTACGTCCCTCCTCATGATCTCCACACGAGGAACGGTGTACCGGTCGCGGCCCGGGTGGACCCAGCCAGGGTCGACGGTGAAGGCTGCAGCAAATCCCGCGGCTCGGACGGCCTGGTGGACCCGCGCGTCGTGGGCGCCATAGGGGTAAGCAAAAAGGCGGACAGGATGGTGAGCCAGGGTGGCCAGCTGCGCCGCCGAGCCCACGGTTTCGTCGGCCAGTTGTGCATCGGAGATCGTGGTCAAGTTGGGGTGGGTGCAGGAGTGGGCTCCGATCTCTACCCAGTTCTGGACCAGCTGCCTCAGCCCGGACGAATCCAGCAGCCGGAGTGCTCGCCTCCCGACCCGGAGATCCCACTCGTTCAGGCCCCCGACCAGTCCACTGACGGCAAAGGCGACGGCAGGGATCCGCAGCTGGCGGAGCAGCGGTAGTGCATTGTCCGCCAGGTCCTGGTAGCAGTCATCGAAGGTGAGCAGCACCGCGCGGCGGGGCAGTCCACCTTCGCCACCCAGGAACCGGATGAATTCGTCCGCGGTGATGAAGTGAAAGCCGGCTCGCTGCATCGTGACGAGTTGCTGCTGGAAGGACGATGGAGGAACTCCGTACTGCTCCAGCACGGGGTCGCCGGACAGGTCTGCGATGGCGTGATAGCTAAGGACACGCATGGGGCGAGCCCGGGGAATCCCGCCCGCTCGAGCGACCCCCAACCAGTAGCGTACCGAGCGCAAGGCAAAGAACAGCCACGCGGTGCCCCGGTCCCGACGACCGCCGTCCACCCGCCGCGCGATCCACGGCTCCAGCAGGCGAGAAGTCAGGTCCGCGAGTCGCGGCGCTCCCCTTACCACCTGCCGAGTCCACCGGTGGATTTCCGAGTCTGCCAGCTTGCTCGCCACAACGGACTCGAACAGCTCCGGGTGCTTGCGGATGATGGCGACGTCCGCCTGACCGACCTGACCGTACTGCCGCAGATGACTCGCGGCGTCGACCACATAGCGCTGCCAGCTGATGGCCCGCGGGTTGTGCATGGAGCGATAGCCCGCGCCGACGAGCCGGTGGGCGAAGTCCAGGTCTTCGTTCCCATAGCTGCCCTGGGCGGTGAAGTGCTCGTCGAACCCACCCAGCTGGGTGAAGACGTCTCTCCGAACCGAGAGTTGTCCGCTGACCAACTCGTCGACCCGTGGCCCGTAGCCTGACTGAGACAGTCGGCGGGCGAGGTCCTCCGCCCAGAACCGGACGCCATCAGTGAGCAGGGTCGAGGGCGAGTCCGGATGGAGCGGCATCACTCCCGAGACGGTGTCCGCACCGTCGGCATAACACCGATCGTGTTCGGCCAACAAGTGCGGATCCGGCTCCATGTCATCGTCGAGGAAAAGAAAGATGTCGCCCCGCGCCGCCTCCGCGCCGCGGTTTCGCGCACGGGCCGGGCCGGAATTCGGCTGAGAAATCACCTGCAAGGGAAACCGAGGATGGAGTGCGGCCAGTCCCGCCTCCGTGTCGTCGGTCGAGCCGTCCACCACCACGATAGCCTCGAAGCCGTGGGCATACTCCTGGCTCCCAAGCAAGTGGACGAGGCGCACGACGAGCGCGCGTCGCTGATACGTGGGGACGATGACTGAGATCCGCGGCCCGGGACTCACCGGCGGAGACCCTGCAGGCCCAAATCCTTGCCCCCAGCCTCCACCAGCCCCAGCCACCACTCGGCCGTCCACACGCCGATCCAGAGCCGGTAAAGTACGGCGCCGGTCCAGCCCCGGTTGATAGCGGCGATGACCGCCTGGCGGAGTGGGGCGAGCCATCGCACTGCCTGCGGCCGCCTCAACACTAGCGCCCCTACCGTCCGCGGAATGCGCCGCCGACAAAGCCCGTCTCGGATCAGCGCCATGGCGACGTCCGGGTGCTTGCGGGCGAAACGGACGTCGTTGGCACCCAGCGACCGGGCCCGCCGGAGCGCCACGACGGGATCCACCACGCAGTCGCTGTCCACCACCAGCTCAGGTCGACAACAGATCCGGTATCCCCCCCGCAGCAGGCGATAACCCAGCTCCGTATCTTCCTTTCCCCAGGCGCCCTCGGCCGTGAACGACCCATCGAAACCCCCGACCGCCTCGAAGCAGGCCCGGGTCATGCCCGTAGCGATGAAATGGATGTGGTCCATCGTCGGACGGTCCTGAGCCATGGCCGCCACGACCTCCGCGTCCCATTCCCGCTGCTCGCGCGCGAGGAGACTCTCCGGCACCCACGGAGCGACGCGGACGAACGGGAGGACGACATCGGCCCCCTCGGCGAACGACCGGCTGAGGCTGCGCAGAAATTGGGCATCCGGCACCACGTCATCATCGAAGAAGATCAGCTGGCTACCGCTGCTCTCCGCCACCCCGTGATTCCGGGCTGCGCCCTGGCCTTGCTGTCGCTGCTCGATGACCCGGACGGCATACGGCAGTCGGGTCTCCCGCACGGCCCGAGCGGTGCCGTCGCTGCAGCCATCAGCCACCACGACCACTTCGAAGGCTGCGGGATCCATGCTCTGCTCGCCCAGGGCTTGCAAGAGCCGCAGCACCTGATCGCGGCGTTGATGGGTCGGGACGACGATGCTGAGGACGGGGTCAGGCATGCGTGCCGGTTGTTGCCTTGACCAGGGACCGCCCTCCGCAGGCAGCGACACCCTGCCAGTAATCCACGGCTCTCAGGGCGAACCAGATGCGATATGGCAGTCTCCCCACCAGACCCCGGCGAATGCCGAAGAGCAGCGCGTGGCGAACCGGCGCGGTGAGAATCGCGAGCCAAGGCGCGGCCAGCAGGGCGGGGGCGACCAGGCGATGGATCCGGGACTCTCGAAGGCGGTGCCCGAACACCTCGCTCCCGAGCTCACGGTGCTTGGCGACCAGGCGTACGTCGTTCCTGGCCACGTCGCGCTCGCGTCGAAGCACAAGTGCGGCGTCGAGAAGGGGCTCGGTTTGCGCGCGTGCGCGCGGTTGGTGACGAAACACGGCACCTGCCTTGAGCAGCCGATGCCCAAGCTCGATGTCTTCGTTCCCATACGCGCCCCCCGCAGTGAAGGACTCGTCGAATCCACCCATCTGCTCGAACCAGCTCCGCCGAATTGCATTGGCGGAAAACAACACCTGTTCGAAGCGGACCGGGTCGTGCGGCATCGGGCGGGCGGCCTCCCGGTTCCAAAACCCGAACTCCCGGGCGAGGAGATGGTCGGGGACCCAGTCCCCGATCTCCAGAGCTGGGATCACGCAGTCGACCCCGTCGTCGAGCGTCGTAAGGAGCTCATGGAGAAATGTCGGTTGCGGCACCATGTCATCGTCCAGGAACACCAGAACGTCTCCTCGCGCCGCACCGGCACCCCGGTTCCTCGCGGCAGCCTGGCCTTGCCGGGGCTGCTCGATCACCCGGACGTCGAAGGGCCAGGTTCGGCTCCGGACCACGTCGACCGTATCGTCGGAGGATCCGTCGACCATCACCAGAATTTCGAGCGCGTCGGTGATCTGCCGTTGGCGTCCTAGCGCCTCCAGCAGGCGAATCACGGAGGCCCGGCGATTGTAGGTGGGAACGATGACGCTCAGCACGTATGCCCTGCGGCAGGCACAGCTCGCAGCGGCGGGGGAACGAGGGCAGAGGCGTAGACCTGCTCCATGCGCTCGGCGATAACTGGCCAACGATACTCACCCGCCCACTCAGCCGCCGCCTGCCGGCGACGTATCCACTCCTCAGGCACCTCTAAGGCTAACGCCCGCAGCGCCTCACCGACTCTGGTCGGCTCGACCAGCCACCCGGCTCTCCTGGCGACCTGACCCACCGCTCGCTCCACCTCGGAGCTCACCAAGCCCGGGACGCCGCAAGCGGCTGCCTCCAGCAATCCCATCGGCATACCCTCCGAGCGGGAGAGGAGGACGAAGACGTCGGCGGCCGAGAGCGCCTCCAAGAGGTCGTCTCCTCGCCGCGGTTCGACCAGATGCACCCGAGCGGCCACGCCGGCCTCCCGGCAGATCGCCCGAAGGTGGTCGGCGCCGGATCGGAAATCTCCTCCGAGGAGAGCAAGAGTCCACTCTGGTGCCGAGGCCAACCCCCGCACCAGGTGGTCCAGGCGCTTCGCGCGCACGTCGAGTCGACCGGCATAAACGGCAAGACGGCCGGCGGCCGCCATCCCCAGCTCGGCTCTGAAGGAGGCTCGGTCGAGCGTCGGAGGCACCGGCGTCACACCGTTCGGGACGACAGCTATCGGTCGCCCGATCCCGAAGGCGCGAGCGTCCTCTGCCTCCGCCTCGGTGAGCGCGCACACCACCCGCGCTCGGCGGAGCATGGGCAACTCACAAAAATGTTTGAAGACCCGCTTTCTGGTAGTGTGGTACGCCAGGGAGCCAGGAGCATAGCCCCCGTGCGGAGAAATCACGAACGCGACAGCCAGCTCACGGGCGAGCCAATAATTAGCCGGATTGAATACGCCGTGAAGATGGAAAATCTGCGGGCTCTGCGCCCTGACCAGCTCAGCTAACCGCGGAGGTGCTCGAAAGGGGGCGGGGCCGGAGGGGAGAATGATTCGCTCCACGCCCGCCGTGTCGAGCACCCGGCCCAGCTGCATCGCTTCGCGAGACCAGGCGCCGAAGTGCCATACCTGGACATGATGCTTTCTGTCGGCCAGTGCCGAGGCCAGGTGCACCAGCGCGGTCAGGAGCCCGGAATACGGATGCACCCCAGGAGGCACCACATGTGCGATACGCATCGGGGAGCTAAGGAGAGATGAGAGATCGGTCCGGCAGGAAACCCCTGGAAGTTAAGATTAGATCCGGGGACTAGCCAGTCAGTCGTGCCGGCACACCACCGTGGGATCTGCGTACGATGCTTCCCATCTGGCACCTGGGAGCGGCCCCGCCGCATGGGCATGTGGCGGCTCGTAGGCGCGGACAAATGCGGTTAGTCTCCATGAACGCGGCTCAGTTATCTATGGGCTCTTCCGGCCCGGTTGACGGCTCGTGTTTTGCGTACCAATATGTATTCAATCCTTTACTGCATGGGATTTTACGATACCGCCTTGCATTCCGAGGCCAGCGAACGAACCACCGGTCACGGGACGTGTAGACCGACTTTCCGTCTCTGCGCTGTAAAATTAGTCCACAGAGCGACTTAAGTGAGCGTCAGGGGAAGCGGGGAGGTGCGGGAGACGAGTTGGATGAAGGGTGCTGCTGGAGACGCCTTCATCCTCGCTCTCGCACCGGGATTGCCTTTTCCGTTAATCAGCCGAACGGCTGTGGGTTTGATGCTACAGTGGGGGCCCAGGACCACGACAACCGACGAGGTCGTAATGCCGCCAGCGAGGCTCGGCCCACGAGTGCTTGCCGCTGCTCGGCACGACTCCTGGATTGACCCTATGGCCCACCGGACTCAGCGCAGAATCGGCTCGATTATGCTCTCGTTGGCAGTCACATTGCTGGTCAGAACGCCGCTCAGCGTGCCCATCGCTCAAGCCCAGACGCCGCCCGCTCCGGCCCAGCAGGTCAAGGACACCGGGACTTCGCTGCGGCCGGGCGACATCGTCCGGCTGCGGATCTGGCGTGAGCCAGACCTTTCGGGCGACTTCCCCGTTAATGAGTCGGGCCAGATCGCGTTCCCCAAGATTGGCGCGACCAACGTCACCAATATCGGTGCGGATTCCCTCAAGCACCTGCTGGTGAGTTCGTACTCCACGTACCTGCGCGATCCCGCCATCGAGGTCATTCTGCTCCGGCGGATCACCATTCTGGGCGCGGTGCGCAATCCAGGCCTTTACCCGGTGGACATGACCATGACCGTCTCCGACGCCATGGCCTTAGCCGGCGGTGCCTCATCCGACGGCCGGGCCGATCGGGTGGAGCTTCGACGAGCCGGGCAAAAGGTCACCGTCGATCTCTCAGCCCAGACCCGACTAGGTGCAACGCCGGTGCGCTCCGGCGACCAGCTGTACTTTCCCCAGCGGAGCTGGATCAGCCGAAACCCCGGCGTGGTCGCGGGCACCCTGACCGCCTTGACCGGGCTCGTCATCAGCCTGATAGCCCGTTGAGGAGAGGCTCGTGAGCCAAGTTCCGATCAATCGCGAGACTGGCTCGCTGCAGCGGCCCGGAGCCATGATCGAGCCGGCTGACGATCCCAAGCTGCCCCAGATGGGGCAGCTCTGGGGCATGCTCATCCGTCAGCGGTGGATCATCTTGGCCATGGTGGCGTGCACCATTGCCGCGACGGCGTTCTTCTCGTATTGGCAGACGCCGGTTTATCAGGCCTCCGTGGCCCTGCGCATTCAGGATAAGCAGCCCAACCTTCCGGAGGTCTTCCGAGACCTGACGCGCGGCAGCGATATCGCCACCGAAATGGAAGTGCTCAACAGCCGGGCCGTGATCGAGGATGCCGCGCAGCGACTCGGCTTGCGATTCCAGCTCACCTCCCCGAGGCGAGTGCGGCAAGGCGAGCTGGTCACGCAGGTGGAAGTTTCCGATAGCGCATCCCCCGGGACTTACCGATTCTTGCGGCTGGCGGATGGCCGCTTCGCGGTCACCGATGACTCCAGCGGAGCCAGGCTGACTGTGCTCAAACCCGGCCAGGTGGGAGAGTTTGCCGGCGTCCGGCTGATTCTCACGCCGGAGGCGGCGAAGGAGCGTGAGATCGTGGCCGAGGTGCAGGACGCTGCCACGATGTCGGCCTCGGTACGGGCTGCCCTGTCGGTTTCACAGCCATCTCGAGACGCCAACATCGTGCAGGTGCAGTACGAAGGTACCGACCCGGAGATCGTGCGTCGGCTCGTCAACGTGATGGCGAACCGCTACATCGCCCGGCGGCAAGACGCCTTCAAGGCCGAAGCGCGCAGTTCCGCCACGTTCCTGCGTGAGCAAGTGGACCGAGTAGGCCAGCAGTTGGCGGCGGTGGAGGACAGCTTTCGCAGCTTTCGGGAGCGGGCCCAGGTCATCGACCCCGCGGTCGAAGCGAGCAGTGAAGTGAGCCGGCTGATCGCCAAGGAGGCGGAGCGCAGCAGCCTGGAGTCCGAACGGCAGGCCCTTGCCCAGAGTCTGGAACAGCTCAACCACGAGGCCGCTGAACAGAAGCCTGGATCCCCCAGTCCCTACCGGCAGCTATTGGCGTTCCCGACTTTGCTGCGCAGTCAGACGGTTTCCGAGTTGCTCACCACCTTGACCACGGTGGAGAACGAACGCACCACCCTGCTGACACGCCGAACAGAGCAGGACCCGGATGTACGCGTGCTGAGCGACCGGATCAGAGAGCTCGAGGGTCAATTGCGTGGGCTGGCGGTCACCTATCTCAGTGGACTCACCAATCAGGTGAGCTCGCTCGACACGGCGCTCGGCGCCTTCAACCGGGAACTCGACGCCATTCCGCGCAAGCAGGTTCAGTACGCCCGGCTTCAGAGGAAATCCAAGGGTCTGGAGGACGCGTATAATATGCTCCAGACCCGTCTCAAGGAGGCGGAGATCGCCCAGGCGATCGACGATCCGAGCGTGCAGGTCGTGGATACTGCCCTCACCCCTGACGAGCCTAGCCGCCCCAATCCTGAGCTGAACATGATAGGCGGGCTCTGCGTGGGACTGCTGCTCGGGGTCGCGGGTGGCCTCTTGCGGGAACACCTCGACCGCTCGGTGCACACCCGGCGGGACGTGATGTCGGCGACGGGCCTTCCAGTTATGGGCCTGATTCCCCGCTTGTCCCGTGAAAGCGGTGAACGACTGGCGTTGATCACGGAAAAACACAGCGCGTTGCCACGTCGATCGGTGGCCTCCCCGGCAGCAGAGGGGCGGCGCCGTAGCTTCACCTTCCTGCAGGTCGGCCCCACTACGGCGGGCCCCGCCCAATCCGGCGCCTCGACCGGCGGGCCACTCGTGTCGTCGCGGAAGGTGCGATTCACGCTGTCCGGGAGCGGCACTCCCGCGTCAGAGGCCTACGGCATTCTGCAGACCAACATTGCCTTTGCACGCAGCAACGTCGAAGTAAAGACCCTGGTACTGACCAGTCCGCTGTCCGGGGACGGCAAATCGACCTGTGCAGTGAACCTGGCGCTGACACTGGCGCACCGCGGTCTCAAGACGCTCATTATCGACGGCGATCTCCGTCGGGGCGTGGTGCATACCGCGTTCAACGCGCCCAAGCAGCCGGGGCTTACCGACGTCTTACACGGTACTGTGGAGCTGTCTGCGGCCATCCGGCAGGTAGAGGTCGGCGATCACGGCGCCGTGCTTGATTATCTGACGGCGGGCACCCCACCGCCGAATCCCTCGGGGGTGGTCGAATCCGCTCCTATGCGGGCGCTGCTCGAGCAGGTCGCGTGTCAGTACGATCGCATCCTCATCGACTCACCCCCGGTGAACATCGTCACCGATGCTGCGCTCCTCGGCGCCTCGGTGGATGGGGTGCTTCTGGTCGCCCGTGCTGGAGTGACGGACTCGGCTGCGCTGGCGTACGCGATGGAGCAGCTTCGCCACGTGGGGGCACCCGTGCTCGGGGTAGTGCTGAACGATATCGATTTCCGACGGGACGCGGCGTACGACGGCGCCTACCGATACTACAACCACAACGAGTACGTCAGCCCGACTGCCCCAACATGATTACAGGGAAGGCGACACGCGATCAGGGCACAACACCATCGCCTTTTTGACTCGGAGGAAGCATGCAGAAGGAGCAACGGCGGGTGCTCGTCACCGGGGCCGGAGGGTTCATCGGCCATCATCTGGTGAAGTACCTCAAGAGCCGCGGGTACTGGGTACGTGGAGTTGACCTGAAGTACCCCGAGTTCGAGAGCACCGGCGCCGACGAATTCCTCCAGCTGGATCTGCGGCGCTGGGAAGGCGCGCTGAGCGCGACGGAGCAGGTCAGTGACGTCTACAACCTCGCTGCCAACATGGGCGGCATCGGGTTCATTGAGCACAACAAGGCCGTGATCATGCACGACAACGTGCTGATCAACATCCACATGATCGAAGCGGCCCGAACCCGAGGGGTCGAGCGCTACCTCTACACGTCGTCGGCCTGCATCTACCCGGGGTATCGCCAGGATTCCCCTCAGGTCGTGCCTCTGAAAGAGGAGGACGCCTATCCCGCCGATCCAGAAGATGGCTACGGATGGGAGAAGCTCTTCTCCGAGCGGCAGTGCCGCCATTATCAGGAGGACTTTGGCTTGGAGACCCGGGTAGTCCGGTTCCACAATATCTTCGGCCCGCTGGGGACATACGACGGCGGCCGAGAAAAGTCGCCGGCGGCGATCTGCCGCAAGATCGCCATGGCGGAAGACGGTGATGAGATCGAGGTCTGGGGCGACGGTCTGCAGACTCGCTCCTATTGCTACATTGACGACTGTGTCGAGGGGATTTATCGCCTGATGAACTCGGACCATCGCCTGCCACTCAATCTCGGCCAGGACCGCCTGATCACGATCAATGATCTGGTGGAGATGGTGGCCTCGATCGCGGGCAAGCAGATCCGCCGACGGCACAACCTTACAGCGCCGCAAGGAGTCCGGGGCCGCAACAGCGATAATTCCCGGCTCCGCGAGGTGCTGGGGTGGGAACCGCAGATCTCGCTGGAGCAGGGGTTGGAGCGGACCTACCATTGGATCGAACGTCGCGTTCGTGCGCCCTCCGAGGCGTCGAGGGAACCGGCGGTGGGTGCGGTCAGCGCTGCGAGCCACTGAGACAGGAGTGCGTCCAGGAACAGTGGGGCAGGCCGGATCGGCGCAGAGGGTCAACATCCTCGGCGTGCTGGTGAGCCCGGTAGGCATGAACCAGGCGCTGCGCACCATCGAGGGCTGGATCGAAACGAGCGAACGCCAGTATGTGACCGTCAGCGGCGTCCACGGCCTCATGGAGAGTCAGCGGGACGAGGCCCTCCGGGCCATCCACAACGCGGCGGGCATGGTGACACCGGACGGAATGCCCTTGGTCTGGCTCAGCCGGCTCAAGGGCCACCCCGGCGTCCAACGGGTCTATGGCCCCGATCTCATGCTCGCCTGCTGCCAGCGATCGGTCCGCCGGGGCTACGCGCACTATCTCTATGGTGGTGGTCCGGGAGTTCCGGAGCGCCTGGCCGACCGTCTGCGAGCTCGAGTACCGGGCCTCAAAATCGTGGGGTGCTACTCGCCGCCGTTCCGACCGCTCACTCCGGGCGAGGACGCGGTCGTCGTTCGGGAGATCAACGAGGCGAACCCCGACATCGTGTGGGTGGGTCTCAGCACCCCGAAGCAGGAACGCTGGATGGCGACGCACCGGGAGTCGATCGGGGCGGCCGTGCTGATCGGGGTGGGTGCGGCGTTTGATTTTCATGCCGGCCTCAAGCGGCAGGCGCCCTATTGGATGCAGCGGAGCGGGCTCGAGTGGCTGTTTCGCCTGCTGGCCGAGCCACGGCGGCTCTGGCGCCGTTATCTGGTAAATAACCCACTGTTTCTGTGGTACCTGCTTCGGCAGGCGATCGACCCGGAACGATTTTCCGTGCCGCGTTCCCCCAATGGCTCCAATGAATCGGGCCGGGCGGACCAAGCTTACTAGCTGAGAGGTCTCATGCTGATCACCATTCTCGGGGCCGGGGGGTTCATTGGCTCTCATCTTGTGGAGCACCTCTTGGCGCGTGGCGAACACCAGGTGGTCGGGGTCGACCTGACCCCGGAGAAGCTCGAGGGCATCGAAGGGGCGGCCTTCCGCTTCCACCAGGGGGACGTGCGGCGCTCGCCCGAGCTCCTGGAGGAGGTCATCCGGTCATCCGATCAGGTGGTGGACCTCATCGCGTATGCGAACCCCAGCATCTACGTCACCGCGCCGCTCGAGGTATTCGAGCTCAATTTCCTGCAGAATCTGGAGATCGCCAAGCTCTGCATCAAGCACCGCAAGCGACTGATTCAGTATTCCTCCGCGGAGGTATATGGGAAGTCGAGCGCGGGGGAGGCCTACTCCGAGGACCGGACCAACTTCGAGTATGGTCCGGTACAGAAGCAGCGCTGGATCTACGCGGCGGGGAAGGGCCTGCTGGAACGGGTTCTGTACGCGTACGGCATGGCCGGCGACCTGGAGTACACCATCGTCCGGCCGTTCAATTTCATCGGCAGTCGACTGGATTACCTGGTGCCCGCCAACGCGATGGGCGGCCCGCGGGTGTTCCCCCACTTCATGTCGGCGCTGCTGGAGCGTGGCCCGATTCGCCTGGTGGACGGGGGACACGTGCATCGCTCCTTTACCCACATTGTGGACGCCAACGGGGCCTTCCAGACGTTGCTGGATCACCCAGCCGCCACCCGCAATCAGATCTACAATGTAGGGAACCCACAGAACAACGTGACCATCCGGCAATTTGCCGTGCTCATGTGCGAGATCTACGAGGAGCTGACCGGGGAGCGCTGCCCCTCCGAAATGGTCGAGATTACGGGCGAGGAATTCTACGGACCGGGATACGAGGACAGCGACCGGTTGCCGCCAGACATCAGGCGGTTGCTGGCGCTCGGGTGGAAGCCGCGTCGCGACCTGCGCTGGACGCTCCGGGACGCTATGAGCCATTACCTCGCTCCCCGAATGCCTGCCGCCCGCCGCGAGCTGCCGGCGGCAGTGTAAAAGACCTCGCGCGGCGGAGGCGGTGTGGCATCGTTCAGGTCAGCAGGAACGATTGCGGTACCTCGCCGGCAGCAGCTCGTCGGAGGAGTCGGGCTGACGTGCGCCCTGGTCGTCGCCTCGATCCTCGTGGCTTATGGTGGCGCGAGGGACTTGCGGCTCTTTGCCGCGGCCGGCGTGCTCGTGTGCCTGCCCTTCGTGGTGTATGCGGCCTTCCTCTGGCCCCTCCGAGCGCTCCCGGCTGGCTTCGTGCTCGTGCTCATCGCGGCGACGAAGTTCCGCGGGCGCTCCGCCACCGCATCGCTCGAGGGAGACGCTGACTCACAAGTGAAGTTCGAGTTGGCGATGTACGCCTTCCTCGGGCTCGTTGTCGTGTTGGCGTATCTGCGGCATTCCCGCGCGGTCAGGCGCCTTCGACCGGTTGAGCTGATCCTGCTCAGCTATGCACTCCTGGCTCTCTGTTCCACTCTTTGGTCTCCATCACGAGCGCTCACTTTGGTCCGTGCGGCTCAGCAGCTGATCCTCCTCTGCCTCGCCGTTCTCAGCGTCCGGTTGATGTCGCCTTCCCGGCTCCTGCGAGCCCTGTCGGGCGCAGTGCTCGCCTACGTGCTTATCTGTTCCACGCTGTCACTGGCATTCCCTTGGGCCGGAGGCGGGCTCGTGGATTTCGGAGAAGGACAACGCTTCTCCTGGTTCGCCATGCATCCGATTGCCGCCGCCACCCTCATTGGTATCGCGTCCCTGTTGACCCTCTCCGTGATCGTCTTCGGCCCCCGTGGCTGGCGCGAACGACGCTTCGGACTGCCACTCGCCTTGTACATGGTCCCCCTTACCGGACTCCTGATCGCCGCGAATTCCCGTGGACCGTCTGCGGCCTTTCTCGCGGGGGCCGGCGCATTGCTCGTCCGCAAGCATCTGCGAGTCTGGACCGTGCTCGCGCTCATAGCGTTTAGCGTCGCGCTCCTGGTGCTGTTTGCTTCCAAGGGCGAAACCATGGCCGATCTGCTTACCCGGATCGCGAGTACCGACCCTCGGGTCGCCGAGCTCATATTGCGAGGCCAATCCGTCCGAGATCTGGAGGGCTTTTCCGGGCGAACCGACGTCTGGCGAGCGGCATGGCCCCTCCTGGTCAAGCATCCGGTTTTGGGCGTTGGCTTCCAGGGGTCGCGCGCTGCCCTATTGGCGGCGGTACCCTGGGCCTCTTATGCCCACAACGCACTCTTGCAGACTCTCCTCGACCTGGGAGTGCTGGGCGCGGTGCTGCTGTGGGGCTCGTTGGTGTACTGTCTCGTGGTCACCTGCCGGCCGATAGAGGGGCTCTCACGAGAGGCGGTATGGTGCCAGGCGAGCGCCTTCTCGGCCGCTGTGTACCTGACGGTCAACTCGGTCACATTCGAAAGCTTTGCCGCCGCACCGGGGTTCGACCTGCTGCTGCTTCTGGTCTGCATCCTTATTGCAAACCAGACGCGAGCACCGGCCGTGGCGACCGATCCACAGCGGCCAAGTGTTCGATCGGCGGGGCGAACTTACACTCCGCAGTTCCTGCGGTGATCGTCCCGGTTGCCGATCTCTGAGGATCGGAACTGGGAGGCGAAACCGGGAGCGAGGACCGATGCGCAAGGGCCAACTTGGGGGGGGAGGGCTTGGTCAAGGCAGTTGCGTATGCTAGGCGTGAGCGGACTATTCATCCGTACCGGTCGGGTGGGCGGCGCCGAGTACATGCTCTACAACCTCCTGGAAGGCTTAGCGCAGCATCCCGAGGCCTGGGGCACCACGCTGTT
The DNA here is from genome assembly GCA_036265815.1 of Gemmatimonadales bacterium. NCBI lineage: Bacteria > Pseudomonadati > Gemmatimonadota > Gemmatimonadia > Gemmatimonadales > Gemmatimonadales bacterium. The sequence continues at coordinate 63,177 of DATAOI010000028.1, read as the reverse complement.
CGTCCAAAGCGTAGGGGAGCTCGATCCCGTGTTCCAGCGCCGGTTGGAGAGCCTGCGCGATCGGCTGGGCCTGTCTTTGGTGGAAGTCCAGGGTCGCGGGAATCGATTCGTCAAGGAGTCCATCAATGTTCCTCTAGCGGCCTACCGGCGGGGGCTCGCATCGATGTTGTTCGCCAATTACTACACCCCTCCAAAGCTTCCCAGCGTGAGAACCGCCACCATCATCCACGACATCCAGTACAGACATCTGCCCGACAACTTCTCCCGGCGGAAGCGGCTATGGCTTAATTTCGCGCACCGCTTGACACTACGATCAGCCGATTATGTAATCGCGATCTCCGAGTTCGTGCGGGACGACGTGTTGAACGCTTACGGAGCTACCTACGAGTCCAAGCTGTGCGTGATTCCCAATCCAATCGCGTGGGGGCGATTCGAGGCCTCGAGCGAACCCCGTGCGTCGCCCCTCCACGATCGAACGTCTACCTATATCCTCACCGTCGCATCACACTATCCCCACAAGAATCTCGCAACGCTTATACGGGCATTTGCTTCACTTCGGCATCGAATTCCACACAATTTGGTGCTCGCGGGACAGCTGAGGGGTAACCTCCAGGGGATCAAGCGGGGAGCAGCAGATGATATAGCGGGGCTGATTGCGGAGCTCCACTTAGGCGACAGAATTGCGATTCTGGGCCACGTGCCGGATGACGTTCTGGGCTCCCTTTATCGCGGCGCGGATCTCTTCGTGCTGCCATCAATGTTCGAAGGTTTCGGCATGCCCACCGTGGAGGCCCTCGGGATGGGGGTTCCGACGCTCACGACCAGATGCGCGGCCCTCCCAGAAACGACTCTTGGGAAGGCAACCTACGTCAGCGATCCGCTCGATGTCGAGGAGTTCGCCTGCCGGATGCTGGAAATCATTGAGAAGCGCGACCTGTTTCTTCCTACGGAAGACGACGTGCGTGACATACGGGCATACTATGCCCCTGCTCGAATCGCTAGCGAGTACATGCGGGTCCTTGGGATGGCTTAGGTTGCTGAAGTCCGAATGACGGTTCACCCGGCCAGTAGAAGAGCCGCCCTGTAGGCCTCGAGGCTCGGCGGCGAGCGACAGCGGTTCATTGGAGTCTACCGTGTTAAAGTCTCGCAGCTGCCCAGGACAAGACACTTATCAGTACAGTCCCAACTCACCCATGGCTTGCTCCTGGGGCTTACCGCACCGTAAGCTCCAGCCCGCCGGGTTCGGACAGTCAGACTGTGAGTTCAAATAGTGATACGGGTTGCTTCAGTTATCGCTCACCGCGGCCACTCGGGCGCATTCATCGTCCTTGTAGGACCCGATGGCGTGGGGAAAACCAGCGTGGCGAGGGCCCTGGCCAACTCATTTGGGGGACCCACCGCGTACTTTCACTTCATGCCACCGCTTCGCAGGCAGCTCCTTACAAAGCCGCCAGCGCATGAGGCAACACGGCGTCCCGTGATAAATCCGACTGGCTCACGAGTCCTTGGCTGGTGTCGCCTGATCCGCAACTGGGGCCGCTGTTGGATCGGGTATGCGATTGCCATTCGGCCGGCACTGCGACGGGGGAGCCTTGTGATCGCCGACCGGTGGGCGTACGGCTATGTTGTGCAGCCTGCGGCGCTCCGCTTTTATGGGCCGGCGTCCCTTGCGACTGCCGCGATCGGCCTTCTCCCACGCCCGGATCTCGTCGTCAACCTGAGTGCTCCCTCGGAAGTTGTGCTCGCCAGGAAGCAGGAGCTGACCCGTGCCGAGATATCTCGGGAATTGATGGCGTGGTCCCAACTGCCCTACTGCCCGATGAAGACATTCGATGCGACCGAGGATCCGGCCAGCATCGCGGTCAGGATCCTTGAGGCTTTATGACGACCCCGATGCGTTACAAAGACTTCCCGCCGGGCTGGGATCATCTCAAGATACCTTTATCCTCTCGTGAAGCCGCACTTGCCGGTCTCGCTCTGTACTCGGCTTGCCGCCCTCGGGCCATGTGGCTTCAGCGAGCCGCATGGCTATGGATTCGACTGCTCGGCCCTACCAGCTTACCCGGCCGCTCTGTTGTCTGGAGCCCTCCCGTCGACGCGGCTTGGGAGGAACTTTCGCAGACCTTGCGGGATCTGGTAGGACCGTTCGACTCATTGGCCGGCTATAATCGAATGCAGGCGGCTAGACCTGGGCTGGCACTGCTTCTCCTGGCTCGGGGCGTACCCAGAGCATTCGTCAAGGTTCGGAAAGGCAACTCCGAGTCGCTGACCAATGAGGAACGTGCGCTCCGGGTACTCGCGGACTATCACCCCCGTACCTTTCGAGTACCGACTCCTTTGGGATCAGGTGTCGTGAAGGGGTGGCAATACCTCGCCGTTACCCCGCTGCCCGCCCAACTACACCGCGTGCCCTCGCACCCGCCGCTTGGGCAGATCCTTGGGGAGGTGGAACTCGCGCTAGCCGGCTGCCCGAAGCCGCATGGGATCGCGCCGGGATGGCGGCCAATGCATGGAGACTTCGCGCCCTGGAATCTTCGGCAGATGCGCGGCGGAGCACTTTTCTTGATCGACTGGGAATTTGCGGGGTGGGGCCCGGCTGGTGCGGACGAGGTATTCTACCGTGCCACTGCTGCTGCACTAAGTAACAGCGCGAGAGAGGTACGGGGGAGTCCGGAGGCGATGCGTTTCTGGCGTGAACGGATCAACCAGCGGCCGAGCAATGCCCGTGATTTACGACTGGCGCGCGGCCTTGCGGCGGCGTTAGAGCAGCGCAGTGTCGCCCGCGATCGCTCGACATAGTGATGCCTTAGCGGATGACCTGGCCTTCAAGCGCCCCAAGAATTCTGATCTTCGCCTATGCCTGTGAACCGGGGCGTGGCTCGGAGCCCGGTGCCGGCTGGGGCATGGTGCGGGAGCTCTCCGAGCTCGCCGACTGCACCGTGTTGGTAGGTCCGGAGCACACCGACGGTATCCGGCAGTGGCAAGCGTCCGCTAATCGTGCGGGGCTGCAGTTCATAGAGGTCGGCGAGCCCCGCTGGGGATTGCTGGCCAAGGGCCATCGAGTGACCTGGTTCTTGCTTTACCTGCGATGGCTCCACAGCGCGAACCAAATAGGGCGACAGTTGCACAGGGAGCAGCCATTCGACGCGGTTTGCCACGTCAGCTATTCCACCTACTGGCTCCCCTCACCGGCCACCGACTATGACGTGCCCAGCGTGTGGGGTCCGGTTGGGGGTGCAGTCACCACTCCCTTGCGGCTCTGGCCGCTGCTCGGGTGGCGTGGAGTGTGGGACGAAATCCTCGACAGAGTGAGTGTACGCATGATGAGTTGGCTCCCGGCGACTCGGCGCACTTGGCAACGGGCATCCGTGTGCCTCATCCAAAACGAGGCCACTCTCGCTCGCTTGCCGGCGTCCACTCGCTCTCGGGCAGCCATCCTGAACCATGGCCTGTTGCTCGAGGTGCCCACGGTACCACGGAATGCACCTGGGAACCATTGCCTTTACGTCGGCGCCCTTGAGTCCAGGAAGGGTCCCCGCCTGGCTGTGCGTGCACTCGCACACGCTCCGGAGGACGTGAGACTTGTGATGGTAGGTAACGGGCCCGAACGCGGTGCTTTGCTTCGTCTGGCTCGCCGTCTGGGGGTGGCAGACCGGCTGGAGCTACGAGGGGCGTTGCCCCGCTCGGAAGTAATGAATTTGCTGGCTCGTGCCGCCGCCGCAGTTTTCACAGGCCTACGGGAGGAAGGCGGGATCGCACTCGCTGAGGCCATGGCGGGAGGCGTACCGGTCATCGTGCTCGGCCATGGCGGAGCACGAGTCCTGGCGGAGACTGCCAAGGACATGAGCCGTATGGAGATAATCGAGCCTGGGAATGTCGAGGAGACCGCCCGCCGAATCGGCGATGCCATGAAGCGTTTCGTCCGCCAGCCATCGCTGACGACCACATCCAACCTCGACGGGAGCCATGCCCGAGGGCTGCTGCGAGAGAAGTTCGCAGCAGTCCTTGGGCTTCCGGCCGGTCAGTAATTGAACGTGCCGGTGGCATCCTCCGGAATCCCCCGCCACTGGGCAGGGGTCCTGTTGACTTCGTTCCAGGTGAAGTACGTGGTCGTGCTCGAGCCGAGATAGTAAGTGTTGTGCACGAACCGGTTGTTTCGGCTGGTGTAGATGGATTTGTCGCCGGTATTGGTGACCAGTCCGGTCCTTCCACTGGACATCTTCACCGTATTGTCGTGCACGTACAAATTCTGTACGATGAGCGCGCCGTATGGTCCCGTAGTGGGGTATCCGGACGCGTACATCACACCGATGCCGTTGCCGTTGTATGCGACAGTGTTGCCGTAGATCTCGACGTTCGGGGAATTGGAGACCTGGATCCCAGAGTTCGCCAGCCAGCCACTGCCCGCCGCACCATTCTTCTGGCAGAGATTATTCCGGATGATTGCGCTGTAGCTGGCCTCGTGCCAGATGCCGGCATCGCGGTTGGCCGTGACCTGGTTGCCCTCGATCAGGGTGTTCAGATACATGTGATCAGTCCAGATCCCCTTGCCCGTGTTATCATGCACGTTGTTGTTCCGGACTGTGAGGTTCTGCCCCTGCAGAAATTTCATGCCGGCCATGGAGCTTAGCGAAGGGGTGGACGTCGAATTTGAGGCGTTATTGTAGGAAACCTCGTTGCCTTCTACGAGAACGTTGTCCGACCGGTAGCCGTTAATACCCGACAATCCGTTGTGATGAATCTTGTTGCGGAGGACCTTCATCCCATCCCCGGTATGCAGACCCGTCCGGGTGTTGTACCGGATCTCGTTGGCCTCGACCGTCCAGTTGATAGCGTTATCGCCCTGTATGACGGCCTGCCCCGCGTCGCTGGTCGCGTAGTTCTGAATGATGAGGCCTTGGATGACGACACCCCTGGGTGCACTCCGCAGGGTCTCGAATGCATAATAGGTGATTTTGTCGCCATCCAGGATCGCGCCTGGCTCGCCTACGAATTTGTCATAATCCTTTGGCACGACCCTCTGCCGGTGATGCGTTCCCGCCTTGATGGTGAACTTGGTGCCAGCCGGTCTGGCGTTCACCGCTGACTGAATGCTCTGTCCAGGATAGATGGGGACCCCATCAGTGGTGGACAGGAGTTGACTCGGGTCAGAAGTCGCCGGGGCACTTGAATTGGTCTCGTCGCGGGTGATTGGGTCGAGTGGCTCGGCGCAGGCGCCGAGGAGACCAGCGGCGATGACAGTCGCCAGCAATCGATCACGGAGTCGGGCGGCGATGATGGGCAGCCGCTGGGTTACTGAGTGGCGGTTGGGCACGGACGTAGGAGTCCCTTTCCGGGTACGGAGTTGAGCACGCCCGTGGCACGGCCCGGAGCACTGGGCCGCATGGCAGAGCCTGCGGCCGCAGGCCGAGCAAACGTGACGCAAGGCGGCACGTGGTTCCCGCTGAAGGGCGGGAGGCTCGATTTAGGTGTACCGGGAGTTAGCTGGCGACTAGGAGGTGTCGGCAGATCGCGATGGAACGGCGCCCGGGAGAGCGCAATCTCGTTTTCAGAGCTCGCGACGGGTCAGAGTATCGCACCGCGTGCAAGTCGTGTCAAGCGGGGGAGCCTGTCAGATTCTATACACTCGAACCCGGTATCCACCTGGAATACCGGGTTCGCGCGTGGCTAGATCTACTGCGTCAGTCAGGTCTGGGACGCGCATGCCCTCAGTCCTGTCCGGCCGCCTGCCACTGTGCTTGCGTGAGCGTCGCGTTAAGCCGCCAACGGAAGGGAGCCGTGGGCGTCAGCTGATAGGTATTGTTGACGAATCGATTGTTCTGACTGTCCCAGACCGCCGTCGACGTTGTGCCCGAAGTGCCGACCCCGGTCACGCCCTTGGTCATGGTCACATTGTTGTCATGCACCCAAAGGTTCTGGAGTGCCTTGGCGTAATTCCCGCTGGTGGCATAGACGTACATCCCGGTGATCCCGTTCGCACAGCCACTCACTGTGTTCCTCGCGATCTCAACGCCACCGGAGTTGGTCACCTGGATACCGGCGCCATCGAGCCAACTATTCCCTCGAGTGCCGCACGTAGTGACCGTGTTGCCGCGAACCACCCCAGCGAGGCTGGCCTCGATCCAGATGCCGGCCTGTCCGTGATTGCTGACCGTGTTGGAGTCCACGACATAATTCTGGTTGTCGGTGTCCAGCCAGATGCCTTTATTGAGACCGTCGTGAACGTAGTTTCGCCGCACGACCAGGCCATTGGTGACGATCAGGAGCTTGATGTTTGCCGCCTCGGCAAGAGCGCCGGTCTCAGTGATCGTGGTCGCCGGGTTGTGATCCACTTCGTTTCCGATCACCTGCGCGCCAGCGCACTTGTAGCAGGTTATTCCGACCGTCCCGTTGTGGTGGACGTGGTTCCCCCGGAGCATCCAATTCACGCCCAATCGGACGCCATGCTGACCATTATAGGCGATCTCATTGGAATCCACGGTCCAGCCCTGCCCATTATCGCCCTGGATCGCGCTCTGCTGGTGCGGCGGATTGTAGTGCTCGATGACCAGCCCAGTGATGCGGACCGCTTTGGGTATGGAAGTCAGGGTCTCGAATGCGTAGGGTGCGACGTTTTCGCCGTCCAGGATCGCGCCCGGCTCGCCGCGGAATACCATGTTGTCCTTGACCGAGGTGCCTTGCTGGCGATAGGTACCTGCGCGGAAGTAGAAGCGGGTCCCGGCAGGCTTGGCAGAGACCTCGGCCCGCAGATCATCACCAGGGTGGAGCACGACCCAGCCCGTAGTGTCGAACCCGCTGGGCGGGGGTGGCGGCGCGGGCGCGGTGACGCTTACGAGGGACGTGTCGGCTAGCCCGGAGGCGCTATCCCGCCCCACCACGCGGAAATTGCCGGAGGCCGATCCCGCGGTGTAGAGACCCGAGCTGCTGATGGTGCCACCCGTCGCTGCCCAGGAGACCGCCACCGGGACGGTAGATCCGTCCGTCGCTACTCCGCTCGCCAGGAACTGCTGTGTGGCCTCGGATTGCAGGGAGACGCTTGCCGGGCTTATCAGGACGCGCTGCAGCACCGGCGTCGGTGGAACGATATCAACCGCGGCACTATCTCCCGCGCCGCTGGTGGCGGCGACGGCGGAGACCCGATACTTGCCGCTGGTCTTGCCGGCGGTAAATAGACCGCCGGCGTCGATGGTACCGCCCGAGGCGGTCCACCGAATGCTGTCGTTGGTTGGGGTGCCGTCGCTCAGCCGGAGGGCGGCGACAAACGTGCGCTGCGCTCCCGGCAGGAGTGTCGCTGTATCTGGCGACACAGTGAGGATGACCGTCGGTGTCGAGATGGGTTTGCCGTGGCCTCGACCTTGCCCGCCGACTTTGAAAGTCGACTCGACGGCGACTGGTACCCCCGGGCTGGAATCGCCCGTCCCGGTCGGATCGGTGTCAGTGCAGGCCCAAGCTAAAAGCAACGCGGGGAACATGCCGGCAATACGGAGCATTGACAGGCGTCGCGACAGCTTGAATGTGTAGTTCATCTACCTCTCCATACGATTCCTTGTGTGGGAGCCCAACCGTTCACGTCCCAGGCACCGCCCTTGGGTTCTCCCGTAATATCGAAGTAATGCCCGCGCAGTAAAGAGTCCTCTTTTTATACAGTTTGTTGCTTCACTTATTTACACTTCCACGCTATACTATTGGCAGCAAGAAGTTACGGAATCGTCATCCATCAAATGTAACAATTTTCTGTCAACATTCTGCTCAGTAAGTATCCGGAATTGCACCTTTTGAAGCCGTCTCTGGGCCACTTGAACGGAGGTTTGCTGGCGGGGTGGAGTTGCCCAGATCCACCTCCGAGGTGTCGCCAGTGACTCGTCCGGCCTCGTGCGCTAGCTTCGGGGAGCCCAACCAGACGAGAACGCTGGCCTCGCCCCGCATGGGAACTGAGATCATGCACCCGTGTTTAACCCCAGGCTTGCCCAGGAGACAAGACTATCTGCCGCTGCCAGGTTCCTATTTTCTCGTCGCCGTTAGATGAAGGGTCCGGTGCGCGGGAGGCGGGTGCCCGTTGAGGAACTGACCCTCGCCGCCGCCACTGCCGTAAATGTGTTGGTCGCCCTTACTTCCGCGCATTTTCCTTACCAGGACGTCGTCAATCACCTGACCCGATACTTTCTGATGGATCAGGTCCTGTCCGGACGAGCCGTCGACTGGCTGCAGGTCCGGCTGGTGCCGACGAGCTACATCGGGACCGATCTTCTCGGCGTCGCGCTGGTCCACCTCCTGGGCGTGACGGCCACACTTCGGGTCATGGGTGTCTTGCCGCTGCTGCTGCTCCCTGCGGGGATGTATTGCCTGCTTCGTGTCACCGCTCCTTCGCAGCGAGGCTGGGCTCTCGTCGGAACTCTGCTCAGCCTCTCGTGGTACTATCTGTCCGGCTTTCTGAACTACAGCATTGGCTTGGGACTGGCGCTTGCGTGGCTGGCCCTTTGGTGGCCTCGGAGAGCCAGTCGCTCGTGGTCGTGGCAGCTTGGCTTGACTGCCGGATGTATCGCTCTGCTGTTCATCCATCTTTCGGCCCCACTGATTGTCCTGGTAGTTGTGTGGGTCGACACGATGCTCGGGTTCTGGAACAGCTGGCGGGGCGACCAGGAGGCGCGCCGTTCGCAGCCCTCGCGGGTCCTGAACACGGTGCTCATCACGGCCGGGGTCGCCTTGGCCTGGGCCATGATCGAGGTCGCTACCGCGAGCGTGCGCACTGCCGTGCCACCGGCCGAGTTCCGGGGTGCCCTGCCGAAACTGACCCACTTGGTTGCGCCGTTCTACTCGTTGTCGCTGCTGCAACTCACTGCGATGGCTGGAGCGTATCTCTTCGCTCTGATTGCCTTCGCGCTCCAGAATCGCCGAGAGGCCTGGGCGAACGCATTCCTTCTTTCCGGGCTCATGTTCCTCCTGCTTTACACTATCTCTCCCGGCGTTGCCAGCGCAGCGGGAGACGTAGATACGCGCTGGCTACCCGCCGCGTATCTCCTCCCGTTCTGCATGCCCGGTCGGACACGCCCATCCAGGACGGTGCTCTACGCTCTATTCGGTTTGTGTCTGATTCACGCCGGCATCGTCCGATGGAACGCCGTGGGTATCGATGCTGAGCTCACCGACCTGGATCACGCACTGGGACAGCTGCCGGCGAGAACACGTGTACTCCCGCTCATCTCCGATCAGGATAGGCACGGGCGGGTGCAGCCTTATCTCCACTACACGCTCTGGCATATCATTCGGAAGCAGGGTCGAGTCCCGGGCCTGTTCTCTGCCTCCGGCGCTCGACCGAGCCAACCCGCCTATCCCCACTTCAGTCACTTCCGCGTGCTTCGACGCGCATACCTGCCAGACGGCTCCTGGGGCGTGCGGTCCTGGGAGCCGCTCAACTGCGCGCGAATTCGGCAGGACTACGATTATGTGCTTGAAGCGGGCGAGGATGCAGCGGCGAAGGCGTTAATTCTGAAGTGCGCACCGGAGGTGTTCCGAGTGGGCGAGATCACGGTCTATCGCGTGCCCACAGCACCGAACCCCGGATTCCGGTGAGGTCAGGTTCGCACCACCGGGGTGCCATCCGGGCGCTAAGGAGCCTCGAGCTCCCCCGGAGTGACGCGCAAGAACCGGTTTGGATACTGCACGCCTATCAAATAATACAGGCTGTCTGGCTGACGTGGGATGTCCAGGCCGAAGTAGTAATTGAGAATGTCCCGGAACAGGTTGACCAGTGTGATCGAGCCAGCCAGCGCGCGAGTCCCTCCCGCCGGCAAGTAGTACGCCCCAAACGCGCCGAACTCAGCCCGGGCCTCGACACCCGAGCGGGGCTTCCGGGGCACCAGCGCGAGGGGCTCCAGCGAGGTCGCACCGTGATCGCCCTGAAGGATGATCACGGGCGGGGAAGGCGAGGTCCTCAGCAAAGTCGTGACCAGGTCGAGGACGATGCGATTGGTGCAGATGAGCTGGTCGAGGTACTGGCGGGTGTAGGCCCGCGCGGCCTCCGCGCTGTCGAGCGGCAGCGTTCTGACCGTCGGGCGGCAGTCCTGGTCGACGATGAACGGTGGATGTGGCAGGAGAACGTGCGCGAAGGCAAAGGTCGGCCCCGGGATGTGGGCCACTTTCTTGAGGCCCTCGAAGGTCCTCCTCGGGTGCTGGAAATCAGTGGCACCGAGGTCGAGCAGCCCAAGCGGCGTGAGGGACCGTAGGTGGCGTCGCAGATCGCTTTGGAGGAGGGCTCCGCGCAGTCCCGATCCCGCCCACGCATCGAAGCGCACATCGGCATGAGGGTTGTCGTGGGTGCCTGGCCACCAGCTCGACGGGAAGAACAGAAACCGGTACCCCAGAGACTGCAGGAACCGGGCAACCCGATTGTTCCGCAGTAAGTAGTAGGAGAGCGACGCATCGGTCGACTTGCTTCCGAGCTCCTCACCCACCTGGCTCATATGGGCAAAGTTGAGGAGTGAGGGGAGCGAATGGCGGGTTTGATTGTAGTTGCTGTGAACATCCGGCGGGACGGTGAAGCCCAGTGCCCGAAGGCTGTCGTCAAAGCGCCGGTTGTCGAACCCGTATCGCTCTCGCAGGACAGCGGAGCTCGCGTACATGTCCAGCAGGACCAGATAGATGTCCGGTCGCGGACGGAGCTCGCCGGCCGTCGCGGGGTTCGCGCCAAGCGGCCGGGCCAGTTCCTCCGCGAGCGCGCTCCGCGCGATGCGGTGGGAAGAGCGCACCTGCGCAACGACGATGGTCATCAGCGAGAACACGACGAGCAGGGTGGCGAGCACGGAGAGAAAACGGCCCGAGGCATCGAGACGCTCCTGACGCCCCAACAGCCAGGCCAGGATGCCGGCTGTTACCGCAAGCCCCAGCCCAGCCAACAACCAGTGCGGAAGTACTCCGCCGCTCATACGGTACAGCCTGCTGTCGACCGGCAGATAGAAGAAGCACCAGCCGACCACTACGGCTACCAGCATCGGCGTCAATCCAGGATGGCTCCGGCGAAGTGCGAGCCGGGCCAGACCGTAGCACAGACCGGACAGAAGGAGGACCCCGAAGCCGATGGCAAGCAGCACGGTCGCGAGGTCCCGCCGCGTGTACTCACCCGGGTTACCGGCGGCGAGGTGCAGCGCGGGGAAGGAGGCGAGAAGAAGCGGGTAAAGGTGTGTGGCCCGGACTCTCATGGACGCGACCGAAGGCCGCGTGCCCGGCTAGCTGCCTCGCAGCCGTCGCAGGGAGCGAAAGAGAAAGTCGGCCACAGCCTTACGAACCCGGCCGAAGGCGGCCGCGGCTGCCAGCGCACCCGCGAAAACTACCTGAAGGATCATGGATCCAGCCGACGGATCGATGTACATGTCTCACCTCATCTGATGAATCGTACCCGGACACCCGGCTCGTGAGCTCGCTGGTGCTCGCGAAGGTTTGGCGTTGACATTACGAGACGCGTGTCGGCTCGGTCACGGCGCCGGCGGCCGGCGCCCGTCGGATTCGAGTAAATGAGGTCACGCCACGACGCTGCCCGACAGGGCGAGCGGGGCGGGAGTGCTCAGAAAGGCCAGCACCTCACGCACGCGCGCCAGGGTGCGCCAATACACGTCTTCCATCAGGATGTGCGCAAACTCGCCATTGCGGCCGATGCTGTAGAGACCGGCGACCGGCGTGGCATGCTCCAGCGCAAGGCGCTCCGCCTCGTACTCACGGAGAAAGACCGGGTGGGCGATGGGCGTGCGCATGACGCGGCACCCGAGATATCGCTGTCTGGCCCCCGGAATGAGCTCCGCCAGATGGTCCAGGCACATGGCCCCCACTGCCTCGTCCGCCAGGCGCCACGTCGGGTCACCGACCTCGCAGCCGATGTCCACCGTGAGAACCGTCTTTCCAGCAGGCGCGAGCCACGGCATCGCGCGGGGGGCTTCGGTCAGGCGAAAGAAGGGAAAACGACGTTCCGGGATCCAGGTCACGACATCGGAGAGGAGGCCGGCGCCGCTGAAGCGCAGGTTGACCAGTATCAAGGGCCGATAGCGGAAACGGGCCAAGTGCTGGAGCGCATCCGTGCCCCGGACCAGTTTGGCGAGAAGATGAACCGGTGCCGTGCTCACCACGGCGGACGCCTCCACGTCGCGTCCCTGCACTCTGATGCCCACGGCCCTTTGGCCTTCGACCAGAATCGCCTCCACCGGCGACTCCAGGTGTACGACTCCCTCGAGGTCCGCGGCGAGCCGGTCGCACAGAAAACCGAGCCCCCCTCCCGGGTACACGTGCCAGACGGAGGGGCTTTCAGGTTGGGTTCGGCAGTAGCCGTTAGCAACCGCGCGGTGGCTCAGGCGACTCGCAAGCTTCAGCCCCAGGACATGCCCCGTACCCCGATCCACTTGCGGTGGAATAACCGAGGGGGCCAACTCGGACGCCGGTGCTCCGGACCAGGCCTCCACCAGCGGAATCGCGACCTCCGCCGCGAGGCGCTCCCCATAGGCAGCGCGAAACCACTCGGCCGCCGAGCTCGGCGGCTCTCCCCGACCCGATCCCGTCAAACGGCCCGAGATGGCGCTGGCGACGAACCGGGGCGACCGGATCAGTCCGAAGGGATAGCTGTAGGTCTTTGCGCCGAGCCGAACAGCCTCTCCGTACTTGCGGACGTCGCGGCACTGCGCGCCGATCCCCAAGGCGGCAGCGAGCCGGTTGGTGATGAAATGGGCTCCGAAGTCGTAGGTGAACCCCTCCTCGTCCCGAAAGCTCTGCGCCAGCCCCGCGATGCGCTTGCCCGCTTCGTAGACCTCGACCGCCACTCCACGTCGGCGCAGCTCCCGGGCAGCCAGCAAGCCGGCCAGGCCAGCGCCGAGTATTGCGACGGGAGGTCGACGCTCGCTCATTCTCACCTCAGGTCTCCGACCGGCGCCCGGGGGCGTGCCTCAGCTCGGCCACCAGGAATCCGCCTCGCTTGCGGAGGCGAGCGAAAGCCTCCACTGCCCGCCCCGCGAGAGCCGTCACCGCGAGCGCACGCACGAGATAGCCGGGGAACGCCCAATCCGTCCCGAGGTTGCGCAACGAGCGGCGCCACCCTTCGGGGTTGCTCGCGGTGGTCACGGAAACGATCTCGAGTCCGGTCTTACGCGCGAGTGCCTGAAGCGAGGCGATGCCGAAGAGGTTGCGGTGCCGTGAAAACTCGTAGCCACTCCAGTGTCTGCCGCCAAACAGAGCGAATTGCAGGGAGTCGGTGTTGTGGGTAACCACAACAATTCGGCCCTCGGGTGCGAGCATCCCGCGTGCCTCCAGGAGGAGGTCGGGCGGCGACACGGCGCGCTCGAGCTGGCCACCCAGAAGGATGACATCGTACTGTGCGGGCTTGCGTCTTGAGTCAGGGGCCGAGCCGTCGATCAGGAGGACCCGGGCATCGGGAGGATAGCGCTTCAACCATCGGCGTGCAGTGGCCGATGCCGGGTTCGGAGCCTGAGTCCCGATTCTGAGGTCATTGGCTACCGAGATGGTAGGATCGAGATATATCAGTCCGCACCCGGTACACCGCCTGGCCAGAAAGCTCTCTGGCTCGCTGGGGCGGGCAAAGTCTCTACCGACCGCGACCGGTTCGGCATCATGATCGCCGCAGATGCAGCACTCGGCTGGAACGAGTGAGCATGCCTGTGGCCCGCCGCCGTTATCAGTGGCAGCAGCGGGCCATGGACTCGTCCGAACGGTCACAGACACTGAACGCCCCAGCTCCTCAGGTCGGCTCAGGCGCGATCAGCTCTCGCAGTTCGAGCAGCGGCACCCTCCCCTCGGCCAGATCGTCTTGGGCGGGTGACAGAGGAGCTCCGGCCTGCGGCAGCATCCGCTCCTGGGCGACCAGCCGCCGCTGATGAGCGCAGACTCGGCGGACACCTTCAGCCAGGCCAACCGCCGGCTCGAACTTCAGCAGCATGCGCTGCCGCTCCAATTTCGGTCGCTTGACGAGGGTCATCTGTCCTGGCAAATCGACCGTGCGCACCAGACTCGGGTCGGCCCCAAGCTCCTGGCGGATCATCTCGGCCAGCTCACAAATAGGCACGACATCGGGGTGCCCGAGGTTGATCGTGGCATAGCGCTCGACCCGCGCGGCCGCTTCGATCGCCCGCACGGCGTCCATGATGTGCAGCCAGCCCCGCGCGCTCCCCCGATGCACCTCGATGGGACGTCCGCGCGCAAGATTCGACGCGAATCGGATCATCGCCGACCGATGATCACCGATGTCCTCCGCTTCGTCGTAGAGCATGCACGGTCGCAGGGTCACCGCGCGTAGGCCGGCGGTACGCACCTCGTATTCCACCAGTTGCTCCCCCAGCCACTTCGACAGGCCGTACCGGTTGTTGGGTCGCGGGGAGGTCGCGCAATCATCCAGCCAGTCGCAGCCCGGCCCATAGACTTCCGAGGTGGAAAAGAACACGCACATGCTGCCCGCGCGCTTGCAGAGCTGCAGCACGTTGTTGACGCCTGCCAGGTTGGTGGTAATGGCGAGCGAGCCCGCCTGTTCACACGTCATGCGACCCACCGTGGCCGCCAGCAGAAACACCACGTCGGGACCCCAGTCGAATGCCGGAAGCAGGTCTAACGGGTGACCCATGTCGGCCATCAGATAGTTTGGCCGCAAGGCGGGGCGGATGTCCGCCTCCATGACCTCGTAGCCCTCGGAGGCCAAATGCCGGGCAAGCGGCGCTCCGACGTTCCCCTCTGCTCCGACGACCAGCGCCCGCCGCATACCAGCCCGTGTCATAGCACCGTCTCCCTCCGAGCCGTAAGATGGGGCTTCAGCGACCGGAGGCGGCTGCCCTCGGTCAACGCCCGGGCGTGAACGCCCATGGGTACCAACTGGTAGTGGCCGGCGAGCACTTCCAGGACTCGCGCCAGCAACTGTTGCTTCCGCGCACTCGGAACGTCCATGCCGGGGAAGAATGTCAGCTCGGGCACCTGATCTCGTCCCAGGACATCGAGCGGATGCAGGAGAAAGCTGGGCTCGAGCCTGGCAACTCTGCAGAGCGCCAGCGCGGTATCCAGATAGCCATACATGAGTCGCTCCGACATGCCGGCCAGGAACAGCAAGTAACTCATATGAAACGGCAGTTTCAGGACGGGCATGGTCGTCACCGGAATTTCCAGGAGGCGGCGCCCGCTGGCCAGCCGCCACTCATAGGGCCGCAAGGGGCGGAAGCCGTTCCGGAAAGATCCGAACAGCGCATGTCGGCGCTCCCGCTCCTCCCTTGGCATGCGCGTCGATCGGAGGAAATAGAGTCGAGCGAGCGGACCGAGGTAGGTCGGAAGGGTGGACGCGTCGTAGCTGTACCCGCGCTCCGCCAGCACCTCAAGCAGCGTCGGGCTCCAGCTGTATCCTGGCCCCCGAAACCCCGTGGGCCGCTGGCCGGTGGCCGCGATGATGGCGGCCTCGGCCCGCTCGAGCTCCTCCTGGAGCTGGGTCTTGGTGTAGAGGTGCAGCCAGCATTCGTGGTTGAAGCTATGGTTGCCTACCTCGTGCCCATGTGCGGGAATCATCTGCAGCTCTCGGAGATTGTTCTCCCGTGCTGCATCGGCGCCCACCACGAAGAAAGTGATCTTGCAGCCAACCCGGTCGAGACACTCCAAAAGCGGTGGCATCAGGCTGGGCAGGTATGACCGGTACTGGCGCCACTCGGCATCCCCATGGGTCTGCTGGTAGGACCAGAGGTTGTCCAGATCGAACGAGACGCTCGCCAGTGATTTCAGCATGCGACCCCGGCCGCTGACACCCGTGGCAAAGCCGGGCGCAGATAGGGACTCAACTCCGCACTCTTCGTCACCGCGAGCGCCAGCGTCTCGTTCACGTTCAACGTCCCGTGGGCGATCTGAGCCGAATTGACGATGAACACATTGTCGAGCGAAGTGCGCACCGGTGGCAACACCTCATCCGAGTAGCCGAGTGTGGACACCGCCAACATCTCCCGCACGCGCGCGATTTGAAAAGCGATCACATCCGTCGAGCTGAACCGGGGATACATGCGCTGGAGCGCAGCGAGGAACTCCCGCTGGATCTCGGCGTCGCTCTTGTTCCAGAACGGGTCATCCTGGGTCACATACCGCGGGAGATAGACCAGGTTGTTGCCTCCGAAGGTGGCCCGGTCGACCAGGGATGTTGTTTCGATGACCGCGGTGAATGGCACCCAGGAGTCAGTGATGTTGGTGACGTAGTAGCCTGCCAGTGGCTGCCGGCACAGGAATGACGCGCAGATGATGCCTTGATAGGTCACCCGGCGCAGTCGGGTCTGCTCCGCCGCGGTGAGCTGCGGGCAAAGATCGGCGATGCGGCTGCACGGAATGGTCAAGACTACCCGGTCGACCTCTTCGGACGGGCCGCCGGCGAAATCGAGGGTTACGCCATCAGGACGGCTGCGTATTCCCGTCACCGCACGGCCGGCCCGTAGCTCTACGCCCAGTCGCCGAAGCCGGTCCTCGCAGGCGCGCAAGACGGTTGCGTACCCGCCCTCGACGTAGCCGAACACTTCGCGCTTCATGCCTGACCGCCTGGCCGCGTACATTCGCGTGATGATCGCCCCGATGAAGGCGGCGCTTGCCCGGCGATAATTGTCCCCCAGCTTTGCTCGCAGGAGCGGCAGCCAGATGCGATCGACCGTCCGTTGCCCGGACCACGTCCGCAGCCATTCCGTGGCCAGCAGGGATTCGAGCGGTTTCCAGTTCTTGATCCCGGACGCATGCCAGATGGTCGCGGCAAGCCGAGCCTTGTCCACCAGAGATAGCGGAGGAAAGCGGAGGAACTCGAGGGTAGACGACATCGAGTACAGGCGTCCGTCCACATAAAAACCGGTGCGTGTCGTGCCCCACCGAAGCTGGTGCGAGAGCCCGAGGTCATTCAGGAAGGCCTGCAGGTACGAATCCGAGCCCAGAATGACATGATAGAACCGATCCCAGGTGTAGGTCCCAATCGGAGCCGGCGCGGCGAGACCACCTGATTGCGAGGCGCCCTCGAACACGGTGACGGCGCATCCGTCGGCGCTCAGCCGGGCGGCGAGCTCCAATCCCAGAATGCCTCCACCGACGATTGCGACCTTGCAGCCGTTCACGGCTGTGCACCGGCATGAGCGTCGGACGCCGATGTGTCGGAAGCCGCTGCGTCTGCAGACGAGTGCTGGCCACGCTGGGTCCGAAGTCGCACGACCGCGAGCTCCAGCAAGAGCCCGAGATGGCCGACGATGGTCCTCGCGACCTTCATCTTCGACCGGCCAAGGATTCGCGACTCCAGAGTTGTCGGATACTCAGCGATGGTCGAACCGCTCAGATCCAGCCGGCCCAGCAGCTCAGCGATGCCCAGAAATCCCCCTCGATGAAGTGGGAGGTGCAGGGCTGCACTGCGCCGGTACACCCGGAAGCAGCTGGTATACGTGTGAATGCGCTGACGCAGCAGCACCCGGTAGAGACGTGAGAGGGACTTTGAAAGGAATAGACGCCCCTGGGGCACGTTCTTCACCCGACCGGCCGGATGGTAGGGCGAGGCGGTGACGACGTCGATCCCGGGTCCAAGGAGCGGAATCATGTGCTCCAGTTCATGCGGGTCATAGGTACAGTCGCAGTCTATGGAGCAGACCACCTCGGATGGCGCCCGCGCAATACCCGTGAGAATCGCCTGGGCCACGCCGCGGTTGCCGGGATGTCGGGCGAACTCGCAATTCGGCCATGCGCCAAAGACCGTGTGGAGTGTCTGCCAGGTAGCGTCGGTGCTCCCGTCATCCACAAAGATGAAGGTGGTCTGGTATCTCTCGTCCAGACGGCGCCGGACGCTCCCGAGTGTGTTGGCGAGGTAGCGAAGCGACTGCTCTTCGTTATAACAGGGCACCACGATGCTGACGGCCGTCAGCGGAGCGGCCGTGGACGTCTGTTCCGGATGGAGAGTGCTGGTTGGTGTACCGGCTGGCTCCCGTGTCCGGCTCAACCCGGCGTCCGGGCCGCTGGCATCAGCCAGCCCGAAAAAGTCGGCGATGCTGGTGAATCGATAGCTCTCCAGATAGTGGCGAACTGTGGCCTGCATCTTGGCCAGATTGCGGTACTGGCGGATCTGCTGCGGGAGCGACACGCCCTTGATCCGGGGCTGGTCAGGATCCATCTCCCAGGTATGGAAGTACATGACGTACGGCGAGGAATAGTGCCGGTCCCAATAGCGGACGGCACGACGCATCAGCCGATCGGGAAACTGCCGGAAGTAGTTTCCCCCCGCAATGGGAAGGTGCAGCCCACAGACGCGAATCGATGAGAGGGGTACTTCGAGAAAGGGCCGGCCCCTGACCATTGGGCGGTGGGGGAACTGCCGCCACGGCTCCGCGGCGTAGGTGCGGAACACCAGGCGGACGCTGGAGTCGTACAAATGACCGGTCTCCGCAAGGACCTCCAGCATCCAGAGATCGGCAGGACGCAGCCACTGCTGCGGCAGTCGATATCCGAGGACCCGGCGACCGCTCGCTCGCTCGATGGCCTCCCGGGCCCGCAGGACGTCTTCCCGGAAGGCTTCCCGTCCGAGCCCCCGTATGTCCCGATGATAGTACCCCTTGCTGGCAACCTCGTGACCCCGATTCACCACTTCACGTACAAGCTCGGGTGCGGCATCGGCGACCCAACCCAGCACAAAAAATGTGGCGCGAGCCCCACATTCCTCCAGTAGATCGAGGGTGCGCCGGGTGCTGGCTTCCAGGCGCATCTCGAACCGGTACCAGCGCTCTTGGGTGACGACGGCTTCCAGCGGGGTGACGTGAAAATAGTCTTCGAGGGCTACGGTCAGGACGTGAGTGCCCGTCGCCGGCTCAGTGCCGTGGCGGCTCCGGACCTCGTCCGAGCCGCCACCTGGTCCGACTTGGGTGGCAAACGGCATGGGTGCCGAACTCACCGACGAAAAGATTTTGGAGCTCTGGTCACGCGCTAACTCCATAACACATAATGTCTTATAGGCAATTTGCCGAATCGTTTTTTCTGGGCGATCCGCACAACCCGGTAGGATCGAGACCGGCGGCGCTGCCTGGGACCCCTTGACTGAACATCCCGTAGAAGCAGGTCGGGCGAGCAAGCGTAGGAAAGAACGACGTGAGTCGACTGATCAAATCTGGATCGATTCCGTGACTATGCAAGACCGAATAATTGGGCCCGCCGAGACGCGGAGCAGCTTCACGTCTCTGGCACTTCTTGCCCGATGCGAGGATTGAATGTGACGGTCGCGCAAAATCCGTTCCGAGGCAATTCGAGGTGCCGGGCGGAGGTTTCGGGACTCTAGGTGGCCGTGTACCTTCGAGAGGGCCGCGTGGCTGCGCCCAAAACCTCCTCAGGGGTGCCTGTTGCTCCCGCCTGCGTTCAGACTGCCGAGAGAATGAGACGAGAACGGTCCGGGATTGCCTACGGGGTGAGCCGCCTCGAGGCCATGTTGTACGGCGGAGGCTGGCCGGTTCGCCTGGTTCGCGCACTCGGGATCCACCCGCCCGTCCGGACGATTTCTCACGCGGTGTCGGTCCATGGCGGGTCTACGCCGATGCCACCGCTTCGGCTGGCCTATGCCTCAGACTTTCATGCCGGCCCCACGACCGACTCGAGCGTTCTCCGCACCGCGTGCGGAGAGTTGGCCCGCCTCGCTCCAGACGTTCTGCTCCTTGGAGGAGACTTCGTCACCCACGTCCGCTCCGAAATCGACTGGCTGGCGCCTGCCCTCGGAGCTGTTCCCGCGCCCTTCGGCCGCTTTGCGGTCCTGGGCAATCACGATTGGTGGGCTGACGCCAGCTACATTGTTCGCCAGCTCGAGGCAGCCGGCATCACCGTGCTGACCAATCGGAGCGTGCAGCTGCGGCCACCGTTCAGTCAAGTATGGATCTGTGGGATCGACGATCATTGGTGCGGAAGTCCCGACTCCGCTGCCGCAGTCGCCGGCGCGGAGGGTATTCGCGTCATCCTGATGCACTCGCCGTCGGGTCTGCTCGACCTGGGTGACGAGCGCTTCGATCTCGCCCTGTGCGGACACACGCATGGCGGTCAACTCGCGCTGCCAAGCGGCATCCCAATCGTGGTTCCCCATGGCCCCTTGTCCCGCCGGTACGCGCGCGGTCGCTTCGACCTCGGCTCGGATCGCACACTCATCGTCAGCGTCGGCCTGGGTTGTGTTGTGCTGCCGCTCCGCTGGTTCGCGGATCCGGAGGTGCTCGTGTGCACGCTGACCCGGCTGCCAGCCGCAGAATCATAGAGCCCAGCTCAGGCCTGAGGCTGGCATTTGACGGACCAAGAGGGGCGAGGTCTCCTCCTGCTTCAGCAGCCGAGCTCAGGGGCCGATGGGCTCGTGAGTGCGCGCAACGCTGCGAAGATACTCGTCGACATTCCCCTGCAGCCTTCGGCCGCGACTGAGTACCGGGAGCAGGGGACAGACCCCGAGATTCATGGCTCGGAGCTTCAGTCGAGCGGCCAACAGAACTGGATTCAACGGACCCCGTCCCATGGCCCACAGCTCCACCCGGAGGGCCGATCCCCGATCCCATCGGCCCTCCATGGCACAGCTGGCGACCCTCAGGGCCTGGGCCCGAACCGAGCCGAAGAGCCGAGCTGCCAGCTCCACGCCTTTCGGGTCACGCTTCATCAAGTCGAGGGGGCGTGCAGCCTTGTCTCCTTCCACCAATGGGCGACCGCCCCGCTTCATCGAGTTGTAGAACAGCAGCAGGAGACCCTCGGAGCCCGGACGCAGCCGCCGAAACCCTCTTTCATCCATCTCCATCAGTGGTGCGAGGTCATGGGCCGCGAAGAGCACCGCGCCGCGAAAAAACGCTTGCTCGCACAGCTGCAGCTCGATCAGCTCCGCCCGGGCTCGCACCGCGATCCCCAGGACGGAGCCGGGCAAGTGATGGCAGACAAAGATCGGTCCCATGTCGTGGCTCGAGGCCCACTCGCGAAACTCACGGAGCAGCCTCTCCCGATCTGCGGGGATGGAAGCTGAGTCGATGTCCCCGAAGCCGGCAAGCGCGCGATCCACATTCTTCCACACGCACCACGAGGAAGACATCTGGGTCAGTCGCCGGAGCAGCGGGAGCCATGGTGCCGGATCAAGCTGCGGCAGGTTTTGCTCGAGATTCATGAAATCGTGTGAAGGAGGGAGCTTCGGCGGCACCGGCCAGGAGGTGACCGGGCCGCAGTTCGTCAGAAGCTATTCTCTCGCGGTCGGACTCTGCGCTGAGGCGATCGGCATTACCGGAGCCCGTCGCGACTGCGGGCCCCACTGCGCGAGCTCGCGGCGCAGATGCCAATACAGTGCCAATGAGGTGGCGCAGGTGTACAGGGCTGTCCCGATGATCGCGCCTTCCAGACCCAAACGAGCGACCGTCGCAATCCCTAGAAGGGTCCCCACAATCCCGGAGAAGATATACGCTCCGAAGACTCGGTCCGGGCGTTCCACTGCACGGAGGGCACTGCCCAAGACCGACACACAGGCCGCGCCAACCGGAAGGAACGCGATCAGCCAGACGAGCTGCGGCGTTCCCAGATACCTGGTGTAGGAGACGTAGCCGCTCCCATAGAGGAGCCGTAGTATCGGGTGCCAGAATATTCCAGCGATCAGGCCATATAATGTGCAGCCGGCGAGGAAAACGGCAAGCGCGCGGACCATCTGCCGCTGGAAGGGCTCACGCTCGGTCTCTCTCGAGAGCATGGGCAACAGCAGCAGCGAGAGGGCCGCAATGGCGTGTGTAGCGGGCATCACGAGGTTGAGGAAAGCCTTGAAGGCACCGGTTGCTGACAAGCCTACGAAGGCCGGGAGCAAGAAAAAGTAGAGATTGTACGATGCCCAGCTGATAAGCCCCGTCATCACGGACCATCGCCCGTAGTTCCAGTGCGCCACGAGCACTTCACGCCGGACCAGCGGTCGACGCTCGTTCCCGGTAAGGTCCTCGCGCTTCAGGCGCCAGGCGAGCCAGAGAGACGCGCCCAGGCCAGCACCACCGAACACCAAGAACGCTCCGGGCACGGACAGCGCACCCAAGGCTTCCAACAGGATGACTCCGGCGACCACGATGATGAGGTGCAGCAACCCTCCGCTCGCGGCCATGGCCGGGTGACCATGGACGTAGCATGCCCGGCGGTAGAGCCATGCCAACAGGATGAGCGGCTGCGCGGCCGCCAGCGCCGCCAGCCCGAGCGCTGCCGGCGTGCCGGTCTGACCACGCGCCAAGACGGCTCCCAGGAGCAGGCATGCTCCCGCGACACCGGTGAGCGTCAGATGCGCCCGCCGCAGCGCGCTCAAATAGTGCTGGAAATCATGGGAAAAGCGGGTCTTGGCGAAAACCAGCATTGGCTCGGTCAGGAGGGAGGTGTGCAGACTGGCAATGAAGAGGAACACGCCGTACACCATTGCATAGGCGCCGTACTCCGGCGGCGTGAGCCACCGTGCCAGCATGATGCTCATCGCGAACTGCGACAGCGCGAAAAACGCCTGGTCGGCCACGGCCCATGATGCCTTCGCGACCCAGCGCCTCACCCAGTCCGGCTGGGCGCGGATCAGCACATCCTGCACATTCCTCACGAGTCCTCGACCTTCGCTGGCTGTTGGATGCGCTGGACTCGGCCCCGTATCAAGCGACGTGGATTGACCAGGAGTAGCAGGAACAATCGCCAGGCAGCCTCCACCCACTTCCGCTCCATGTAGGCCGAACCCAGCTCTCGCCATTGTTGGGCGGCGAAAGCCTTCCACTGGAATCGCAACCACTGCACTCGTGTCATGGACCGTTCGAAGTCGTCGTATTGCAACTCGGGGCGGCCCTGGCGCCGGCGACGCAGACAGTCCTTGATCCAGGCCATCTTCATGGCCATCAATCTGGAGTTGACCGAGGAGAGGGAGCCAGCCGTCTTGCGGATGTACACCAAGGGCTCCGGCAGCGCGATCATGAACCGTCCCTGCCGACCGACATCAGATATGCGACACCAGAGATCGAGGTCTTCGGCGAAGTCCCGCATGTGCACAGTGGCATCACGCTCCGAAGCAAACAGCCGAAGCCCGCCGGCCTCGATGGCTACCTGGCGCGACATCAGCGCGGGAGTCTCCATGAACACGAGTTTGGAGTTCTCGACCAATTGCCGGAAGTGGTCCTTGCTGGAAGGTCCGACACGCCGCACGCCGATCGGCTCCGAGGGTCCACGAGGCCCCGTCAGTATCGCAGCCACACCCACGACGGCGATCGAGGAGTCATTCTGCGCCATGGTCATCTGCCGTTCAATCATCTCAGGCAGAGCGACGTCATCGGCATCCAAAAAGACGACCCAGTCACCGGTGGCGGCCTCTAACGCGGTCTGGCGGGCGTACGCGATGCCCCGGTTCTCGGCAAAGTGGAGCAGCCGAACTCGGGAGTCGGTCTCCGACCAACGGGTCGCGACGGCCGCCGTTTCGTCGGAGGACCCATCGTCGATCACGAGGATTTCCAGGTTGCGGTAGGTCTGCTGAGCAGCACTTGCCAGTGCCGCGTCCAGAAAGCGTGCCGCGTTGAAGGCACAGATACAGACGGATACGCGCGGGGCCGGCGGGTGGATCACGCCGTCGACCCGAGTGGTTTCATCACCACCTTCTCATAGAGCGGCTCCCACCGTTGCACAACTGCCTGGTAGCTGTAGTCCCGCTGGATCCGAGCGATTGCGTTCTGTGCAAGGCGGGCTCGATGTTCGGGGTCGTCGTGCAGCAGGGCCAGCGCGGCCCCCAGCGCAGCAGGAAGCTCCGGGGCAGTCACCGGAATGGTCACGCCGCACTCCGACCCCACCGCCTCCCCGATGGGACCATCGCGAAGGCAAACAACAGGCAGCCCCGAGGCCATGGCCTGGAGACAAACGGTGGCCAACCCGTGACGAAAAGCCGGGTACAGGAACACGTCGCTGGTGCGGAGACGCTGCATGAGAATCTCGGGAGGCACAGTGCCAGTAAATTCGACACGATCCTCCACCGCGGCAGTCCGAAACGTTTGCTCCATGGCCCCCCTCAGCGGGCCCTCGCCGATCACAAGAAGACGTGCGCCTTTGACCCTGGACGCGAACACTGCGAACGCCTCAGCGGCCAGCAGGGCGCCTTTCCAGTGTACCAGGCGGCCTGCAAAAACGACCGTAAAGGGCTGAGGGGGAGCCGCGGGCTCCGCCGGAGCTCTGCCAGTACCGATCTCCAGGCCGGTCTGAACGACGGGAATCACCTTGGGTGCCGAACGTAAATAGAAGGACCGGGCCCGACTTTCAGTGGAGGTAAAGCACAAGATGAGGTCTGCGCGCGCGCGCGTCAGCCAGACGAAGGGATCACAGTAACGGGCCAGAAAACGCAAAAGAATACGACGCCACTCACCCATCCGCTCGCCAAGTGGGAGAGAGCTGTGAATGTCTGGATGGATGTTCTCGCTCCCCACGGGTCCCCACAAGAAAGGCTTGTGGATCAATGCCAGCCCCGAGGGCATGTAGTCCATGCCGATGGTGATGTGCTGGCACAGGTCGATCTCTTCACTGCGTAGCAGCCGGCGGACTGTCCGAACGGAGCCCAATTGCCATAACCAGTAATACAGTCGCCAGCCGCGTGCCCCTCTCTTCCAGAACGACAGCCAGCCGGGCAGGTCGTAGTAGATGAAGTGAAGGTTCATCGGCCTGGGAGTCTCGCTGAACGCCCGCTCGTGCTCAGGACGGTTGTTCGCCCGAGTTAGCACCCACACGGTGTGCCGCTTGGCCAGCTCCAAGGCGACGCCCCAGCCGATGCCAGGCTCACTTCCAACATGTGGGGCGCAGGCGTACGCCGACAAAAGAATCCTCATGCCTTTGCTCGGAGAGAGAGACCCTGATCAACAGGCCAGCCAGCCTCAGGCACGCCCGACCGGGGGGCCGTGCTTGGGCGTTTTCCTCGTCAGTCGCTCCCGAGTATGGTAGCCTTGGAGCCGCCCTGCAAGGACGCCCAAACTCAGGCCTGCACGAAAGTTGGTGCCCGCCGAGGACAGGGTTATGGTTAGCACCTATCCTGACGCCATAAGAAAACCTGGCACCCATAGTTGGCGCTGCCCTCGATGCTGCCACGGACGGCCGGCGACATGAAACGAGTGGCTCGGGCGGGCCGCTGCCATCCTTGCTTGACAAGACTTCGAATCGCCACGCAACCTTGACGTTCGGAGGCCGGTCGACATGAAGGTGCTTAACCTGGGATGTGGCACCAACACCAGCTCGCGGCCCGAGGTGATCAACATCGACTGGTCAATGTACCTACGGCTGAACCGGAACAAATTGCTCAGGGCACTCGCTCCACGTCTGATCAGGGGCAAGCGTCTACGGCGGTTCAAGTCGCTCCCGGCGAATGTCCTGGTTCATGACCTTGCCAACGGGATTTTCTTCGACTCCGATTTGGTAAGGCAGGACCAGTGCTCACGAACAATGGGCAAGGACCAGTCGTGACCGCCGGAAACGCTGGCAGATTGCTCAGGGTGGTCGGGGTCGCCGGGAGCCTCCGAAGCGGCTCCTACAACCGTGCGCTGCTCCGGGCTGCGCAGGAGCTCGTGCCCTCCACAATGATGATCACGATTGAAGACCTGGCGCTGCTGCCGATGTTCAACGCCGACCTGGACTCCTCCGGTACTCCCGGTTCCGTCGCACACCTCCGAACCGCCATCGGGGCGTGCGATGGTCTCCTCTTCGCCACACCGGAGTACAACCATGGTGTCCCCGGTATCCTGAAGAACGCGGTTGATTGGCTGTCGCAACCCCTCAAGGGGAGTGCCCTCGAACGGAAACCGATCGCCATCATGGGCGCATCGACCGGACTGGCAGGAACGGCGAGAGGCCAGATGCAGCTTCGCCAGGCGTTCGTGCTGACCAACAGCCCCGTAATGCTTCAGCCTGAAGTCCTGGTTGGCCGAGCCCAAGAGCGCTTCGACATCGAGGGCAGGCTGACGGACGAGCCGACTCGCCGATTTCTCGCCGGGTTCCTCTTGCACTTCGCGGCCTGGATCGAGCAGCACCGAGCCTCGGATTGAGGCTCAGCGCTCGCCTTCTGATGAGACGGTCCGCGTAGGGCGCCGAGATCGCGCCATGTCGGAACTCAGGCTCGGGGGTCTAACCCTCTATCCCATCAAATCCGCAGCCGGAATCCCCCTCTCCACCTGGGACGTGGATGCGTTCGGCCTGCATCACGACCGCCGGTGGATGGTGGTCGACGCGAGCGGAACGTTTCTCACCCAGCGGACTCATCCTCGTCTCGCCCTGATTCGTCCCTCGATCACCCAGGGGGTGCTTCGGGTCGTGGCGGAGGCGAGCCCGGCGCTGGAACTGCCACTTGTGCCCACGTCGCCGGTGCGCACCTCCGTCCGAGTCTGGCGAGATCGCTGTGAGGCGCTCTGGCTCGGGACAGGACCCGCCGAATGGTTTTCCAGGGTGTTGGGCTGCGACTGCAGCCTGGTGTACATGCCAGAGGATTCGGTCCGACCCACCGACCCGTTGTATACCCCGCCGACATCGCACGGCTCACGGGTAAGCTTCGCAGACGGTTTCCCCTTTCTGCTCCTCAGCGAGGGATCCCTGGCCGATCTGAATGGGCGGCTCGGCGTCCCGCTCCCGATGAACCGCTTCCGCCCCAACCTGGTGGTCGCAGGCGGCCTACCCTACGTGGAGGACGAGCTCACCAGCTTCCGCATCGGCGAGATCGCCTTCGATGTCGTCAAGCCCTGTGACCGCTGCGTCATCACCACCACCGACCAAGCCACCGCCGAGCGGGGGAAGGAGCCGCTCCGCACCCTCGCCACCTACCGCAAGCAGGGCAGCAAGATCCTTTTCGGCCAGAATGTCGTGCACCGGGGCACCGGGACGCTGGAGGTCGGCCAGCCCCTCCGGGTGTAAATTCCCGCCCCATGGAAGTCCAGATCTTCGGCATCCGCAAGAGCGCCGACACCCGGAAGGCGCTGCGCTTCTTCGCCGAGCGCAGGGTCAAGACCCATTTCGTTGACCTGCTCGAGCGCGCCGCCTCGCCCGGGGAGCTCAAGCGCTTCGCCCAGAAGTTCGGGGTCCAGGCGCTGCTCGATCGCGGCTCGCGCCGCTTCGCCGAGCTCGGACTGGGCGCGGCCCGGCTGAGCGACGAGCGCTGGCTCGACCGCCTGGCCGAGGAGCCGCTCCTGCTGCGGATGCCGCTGGTCCGCTTCCAGCAGCAGCTCACCGTGGGGGACGATGAGCCGGCCTGGCGGGAGTGGACGGGCCGGTGACCCAGCTCGCGCTGTCCGGCGTCGCGGTCGAGTTCGGGGCCACCCGGCTCTTCGCGGACGTCACGGTCACCATCGCGCGGGGCGAGCGGTGGGGGATCATCGGCCGGAACGGCTCAGGCAAGACCACCCTACTCCGGATCATCACCGGTGAGGCCGAGCCGACCCGAGGCACGGTCGCCCGCGCGTCGGGTCTCCGGTACGCGCTGATGGAGCAGCACCGGGAGTTCGCCGGCGCCACGACGGTCTGGGAGGCCGCCGCCGGTGGCTTCGCCGATCTGCTGTCGCTGGAGCGCTCGCTGGCAGAGCAGGGAGCCGCGCTGGCGGAGGCCGGCGACCGGTGCACTCCCCAGATGCTGGCGCGCTACGATCGAGACCTCGAGCGGTTCGAGCGGGAAGGCGGCTACACGCTGTCGGCGCGGATCGACGCCGTGCTCGACGGTCTCGGGTTCGATCCGGATGTCGCCCGCACTCGGCCACTGGCCGGCCTGAGCGGCGGCGAGCGGGGGCGCCTGGGGCTGGTGCAGCAGCTCGTCACCCAGGCGGACGTGCTGCTGCTGGACGAGCCGACCAACCATCTCGACCTGGAGACCACCCGCTGGCTGGAGGAATACCTCCGCGGCCTGGATGCCACCGTGCTGCTCATCAGCCATGACCGCGCGTTCCTCCAGGCAGTGGTGGATCACGTGCTGCACCTGGAGCAGCAGACCGCGGTGATCTACCAGGGGGACTACGAGGCCTTTCTCCGCCAGCGCGCCGAACGCAGGCTCTCCCAGCAGCGCGCGTTCACCACCCAGGCGCGGAGCCTGGCCGTCGAGGAAGACTTCATCCGCCGGAATATCGCGGGCCAGAACAGCGCCCAGGCCAAAGGCCGGCGGCGGCGACTGGAGCGGGTGCAGCGGCTGAGCCCGCCACCGGGGGACGAGGGAGCCATGGCGCTCCGGCTGACGGCCGACGAGCGGGGCGGCGACCAAGTGATCGCCGCCAGGGAGGTCCGCCTGGAGGTGGCCGGGCGCACCCTGCTCACCGGCTTCACGGCCCGGCTCCAACGGGGCGAGGTGGTGGGGTTGGTAGGGCCCAATGGAGCAGGGAAATCGACGCTGCTGTACGCCATCACCGGCGAACGGGCGCTCGACCACGGCTCGCTCCAGGTGCCCGACTCTGTACAAATCGGGTACTACCGGCAGGACCTGGCGCAGGTCCCACCCGACAGGTCGCTGTACGACATCATCGCCTACCTGCGCCCCGCGTGGGGGCGCGGCCCCATTCAGGGCCACCTGGGCCGATTCGGGTTCTCCGGCGACACGGTGCTGCGGAAGGCCGGAACGCTCTCCGGGGGAGAACGCGCCCGGGTGGCCCTGGCGATGCTGATGCTCTCCGGCGCCAACCTGCTCCTCTTCGACGAGCCAACCAATCACCTCGACGTGGAATCCATCGAGGCGTTGGAGGACGCGATCGAGGAGTACGACGGCACGGTGCTGCTGGTGAGTCACGACCGGGCCTTGTTGCGCACGCTGACCACCCGGGTCTGGGTGTTGCACGACCGGCGGATCACCGACTTTCCCGGATCGTTCGCTGAATGGGAGGTCGCGAGCGCGGAGCGGGCTCACGCGGCCGTTGTCGCGGCCGCCGAGGCGGAATCGCTGCGCCGGGTGCGGGATCGAAAACAGACGCGGGCACCGAGCGACGATCGCAAGCGGAAGACCGGGGGCGCCAAGACCGCCGAGCGCGAGGTGAGCGCCGCCGAGGCACAGGTGTCTGAGTGCGAGGCTCGGCTCGCACTGGTGACGGCGCGGCTGGAGGATCCGGACCTCTACCTCACGCCCGATGGCGGCAGGCGCGCAGGCATGCTGGGACAGGAGTTAGAACAGGCCCGGCGCGCGCTGGACCAGGCCTTCGAACGCTGGGAAGCCGCCACCCAGGCGGCGGGAGGGTAACGCCGCCGCGTTGTCATCCCGGCTCCCTTACGCCTCATCGCCCCGCCGATCAGCGCGTCCGCGCTCCAGCCACCGCAGGGCCGCAACCGTGCCAAGCAGAGGAACCAGCCAGATCACCCGGCTCTGGTACCGGGGATGGACCGTCGAAAGGCTCGCGAGAATGGCCGCGTTCGCCACCACTCCGATCGCGGCGGTGACCGCAAGGCCCCACAATGGCCGGTGCACCGGGTCGCGGAGCGCGGGCAAGCTCAGCAGCAACCCCAGCAGCCCCGCGCATACAACCCAATAATGGATTCGGGAAACGGTGGCGGCGGGGATGGCGCCGCGGGCTTGTCGAGATTCGGCATAGGCAGCCTCAACCGACGGGCCCAGACGACGCATGGAGGCTTCCACGGCGGCGGAGTACGCCTGCTCTCCCGGGTGGACCCCGAACGTCACCAGCTGGACCGCTGTATCCCGGAAGGAGTGCCGAATCACGGCCGGCCATTCCTGGCGCAGCGTGCCCGCCACGATCAGCGGGGCCTCACGCAGCAGCGTAGAGTCCCCGTGCGCCATGGCTGCCGCAGAGCGCGCGCGTGGTCCATTCGGGTCCCACATGAACCAATCCACATCCGGGCGCAGGGTAGCGAGGTCACTGCAGAGGGCATAGGGGTGCTGGGGGCAGGCTCGCTCGAGGTAGCGCTGGACGCTTCCGTCGCCCACCAGGTGTCCGAGGGCGAAGAGCGGTGAGCCCCGGGAGAGCACCGCCTTCCGGTACAACACGTAGTTGGGCGCGATCACGATCAGCCCGGCTGCCAGCAGCGGAGCGGCGCCCCGCATTGCGAGCATCGCAGCGCGGCGCCATGAGCGCGCGGCGGGATCCAGGGCGAGCCGGCCGACGATCGCTGCGGGCAGCAGCATGGCGTACAGCGGGAAATGGCTCAGATGGCTCGCGATCCCCAGGGCGAGGAGGACGGTGATCCCCCAGAACCGCGGCGAGCCCACCGGATCCGGCGTCCACACGACGGCAGACGCGAGCAGGATCACGATCGGCGTGAAGACGTCGGGCATGATCTGGCCCGAGAACCAGGAGAGGCTGGTGAGCAGCGACAGGCCCGCGAACACGGCCACGAACGCGCGCGAGGAAAGCCGAACCCGCGCCATGGTCAAGGCCAGGGCCACCGCGGCCGCAACCAGCGCGCCTTGAACCAAAGGAAGCAGCCAGATCGTCAGACGGTTCGCGAACGGCACCAGCAGTGCGCCGTAGGTCAGGGGACGGAAGAAGATCCACGGCTTCTTCACACGCAGCAGGTCGATGGCGTTATCGACGTAGCTGCCGGTATCGGGGTAGGTGAGGGGGAAGCCGTTGTACACGGCGACGGCGCAAGTGAGCAGGGCCGCCAAAGCGAGCGCCTTCCAGCCGACCCCCGCTGGCTCCCGCTCGCCTGACTGCTGAGCCATTGGCGGGTCTCGTTGGTTAATGGTGGGGGAGCAGATCAGGCAGCCGGGATGCGCCGAACTCTATGGCGGACGAGTCCGGCAGGCCAGCGTGGCCTCGGAGCACTGGCAGAGGGCCTCGCGCGGCTTGGATGCCCCGCCTGCAAGCACCTACTTGCATCCCCCCACGCCTACCACTATACTCGCCCCCCATGAATCCCCGGGACCAGCTCCTCGCCGCCGCCGCGCGGGTCTATGCCGAAGTGGGCTACCGTGGCGCCACCACCCGGCGGATCGCCCTCGAGGCCGGCGTCAACGAGATCACCCTCTTCCGCCACTTCGGCTCCAAGGACGCGCTGCTGCGCGAGGCGATCGACCGCGCCGGCGGCGCCCTCCTCGGGAACGCTCTCCCCGAGCACCCCAGCGATCCGCTGGCCGAGCTCACCGACTGGGCCACCTCTCACATCGCGGCCCTTCGCCAACGGCGATCCTTGATCCGCACTTGCATGGGAGAGATCGAGGAGCACCCGGGCCTCGTCTCCTCGTCCCTGGAGAGCCCACCCGCACAGGCGGCACGCATGCTGGCGGGCTATCTCCGTCGCTTGCGCGAGCTCAACATCGCGACCACGGAGTTCAACGAGGAGGCAGCGGCCGCCATGCTGATGGGCGCGCTGTTCGGCGACGCCATGGGCCGGGACGTCGTGCCCGAGATGTTCCGGACCGGTCCCGAGCAATCCTTGGTCGAATACGTGCGACTCTTCGCCCGCGCGATCGGGGTGGCCGTGCCCAGCGAGAGGGCGCTCGCATGAGGCGCGGTGACCGGGTGCGCAGGAGTGTTGTTTCCTGTGCCGCCATCGCCCTGTTCGCGGCCGGTCCGCTCGGCGCACAATCCCCCGCCGCGCGCCCCGACTCGACCGCGCACCCGCTGTCGCTCCTGCAGGCGCTTGCCCTCGCGGAGCGCGAGAGCGAGGCCGTGGGTCTCGCCCGGAGCGACATCTCGCGGGCCGAAGGGCAGCGCCGCCAGGCGCGGAGCGGCTATTTCCCCCAGCTCACCGGCACGGCGACCTACCAGCGCGCCCTCCGGAGCCAGTTCTCCGTCTTTCAGCGCGACACTACCGACTCCGCCGCTGCGCCGCCGGCCGAGTGCGCCAAGTTCACCGCACGCCCCGGACTCAGCGTCGAGCAGCGGCTCGACTCGCTGGAGACCGCCGTCGAGTGTGCCAGCAACACCAATCCGTTCGCCGCGCTGGGCGACCTGCCCTTCGGCCGGGAGAACACCTACCGCTTTGGCCTCTCGGCATCCCAGGTGCTCTTCAGCGGTGGCCGAGTCTCGGGCCAGGCACAATCGGCGTCTGCCACGGTCCGGAGCGCCGAGCTCGGGCTCACCTCGGCGCGCGCGCAGGTGCTGCTCGACGTGACCCAGGCGTACTACGACGCGGCGCTGGGCGACCAGCTCGTCCGGATCGCCGAGGCCACGCTGGAGCAGAGCGACACGACCCTGAGCCAGAGCCAGCTGGCGCAGCAGGTGGGGAACCAGTCGGAGTTCGAGCTGCTCCGCGCCAGGGTGACGCGCGACAACCAGCGGCCGGTCGTCATCCAGCGGCGGGCCGAGCGGGACATCGCGTACTACCGCCTCAAGCAGCTGCTCAACATTCCGCTGGAGCAACCGCTGGCGCTGACCACCACGCTGGGCGATACCAGCCTGGTGCGGGCGCCGGAGCTGGCGGCCGTGGTGGCGGCGGCTGGCGACACGTCGCCCGGTGCCCGGCTGCCGGTGCGCCAGGCGGCGGAAGCCGTCACCTCCCAGCAGGGGCTGCTCCGGGCCGCGCGGGCCCAGCACCTGCCGCAGGTCACGGTCGCCTCCGACTTCGCCGAGCTGGGATATCCCGGCAACGGCTCACCCATCGGCACCGATTACCTGTCCGACTGGACGGTCTCGGTCGGACTCTCGCTGCCCATCTTCACCGGCGGAAGAATCCGAGGTCAGGTGGAGGCGGCCCGGGCCGATCTCGAGTCCTCCCGTCTCCGGCTGCAGCAGACCCGCGAGCGGGCCGATCTGGACGCGCGGAGCGTGGCGATCCAGGTGCAGTCCGCGGTGTCGGCGTGGGCCGCGAGCGAGGGCACGGCCGAACAGGCCACCCGGGCCTACCAGATCGCCGAGGTCCGCTTCCGGGAAGGGATCTCGACCCAGACCGAGCTCAACGATCAGCGCATCCAGCTCGCCGTGGCCGAGAGCAATCGGGCTCGAGCGGCACGCGACCTCCAGGTGGCCAAGATCCGGCTCGCCCTGCTCCCGGCGCTTCCGCTCCCCGGGCAAACGGGCGCCGTCACCACCTCGACGACGTCCACCGCCCCCAGCGCCGCGGGCGGCACCGCGGCCCCGACCGGCGGGACCAGCAATACCGGCAGCACCCTGACCGGCGGCAGTCTGACGCCGCAGCCGTCCGGTGCCGGCGGCCTGACCCAAACCGGGGCGATGTCTCAATGACGCGGATCACGTTGCGCTGGCTCGCGTCCGCCGCCGCCCTGGCGCTGGCCGGCTGCGGCGGCAAAGGCGACGCCACCTCGACGGCCGCCAGCGAGCCGGTGGTCGCCGTCGGGCGGGAGAACCTGGCGGTCGCCACGATGACCGAGCTCCGGAGCGGGCCGGCCATCTCGGGCTCGCTCGAGCCGCAGCAGGCCGCGACGGTGCGCGCGGAGGTGGGCGGCTCGGTGCTCGAGACCTACGCCGAGGCCGGCCAGCCGGTCCACAAGGGCACACTGCTCGCCCGGTTGGAAGACGCCGCGGTGCGCGACGCCTATCTCTCGGCCAAGTCCGGGGTGCGGGCGGCGGAGTCATCGCTCGATCTGGCCAAGCGAAATGCCGAGCGCACCGAGCGACTGGCCCAGGCCGGCGCGGTAGCGCAACGGGACCTGGAGACCGCTCGGGTCACCGCGTCCACCGCCGAGGGTGCCCTGGCCGATGCCCAGGCGCGCCTCGCCTCCGCGCAGCAGCAGCTGGCGCACACGACGGTGCGGGCGCCGTTCACCGGCATCGTGAGCGAGCGGCAGGCGGATGCGGGCGACGTGCTCCAGGTCGGTGGCGCGCTCTTCTCCATCGTCGATCCCACCAGCCTCAAGCTCGAGGCGAGCGTGCCGGCGGAGCAGATCGGGCGGCTGCGCAAAGGCACTGCGGTCGAGTTCACCGTCCATGGATTCGCCCGGCGCTTCATCGGGAAGATCGAGCGGATCAATCCGGTGGTGGACCCCAACACGCGGCAGGTGAAGATCTACGTGAGCATCCCCAACGGTGACCGGTCGCTGGTGGCTGGACTTTTTGCGCAGGGGCGGGTGGCCACCGACACCAAGCGCGCGGTGGCCGTGCCGGTGAGTGCCATCGATAATCGAGGCACCAGCACGACGGTCCATCGGGTCAAGGACGGGCGGGTGGCCGAGGTGCCGGTGCAGCTTGGCGTACGGGACGAGGCGGCGGAGATGGTGGAGGTGAGCGCGGGTGTGACCGAGGGTGATACCCTGCTGCTGGGCTCGGCCCAAGGCGTGGCGCCGGGCAGCCGGGTGCGCGTGCTGCAGGAGGAGGCGGAGCGGTAATGTTCATTTCGGATTTCGCCATCCAGCGTCCCATCGTCACCATCACTGCGATGGTGGCGCTGGTGGCCTTCGGCGTGGCCGCCCTCATCCGACTGCAGACCGACGAATTCCCCGACATCCAGCAGCCGATCATCGGAGTCACGATCAGCTATCCCGGCGCGTCGCCCGAGACGGTGGAGCGGGAGATCGTAGACCCGATCGAAGAGTCGTTCTCCTCGATCAGCGGGGTGGACTGGGCCAAGACCCAGGCCAGCAGCACCGACGGCCTGGCCCAGTTCATCGTCTTCTTCGATTACGAGAAGGACATCCAGGAGGCGAGCCAGGACATCCGCGACGCGATCTCCACCAAGCGCGCCGATCTCCCGACCGAGATGGAGGAGCCGGTGCTGACCCGGTTCGACCCGTCGCAGCAGTCGGTCGTCTCCCTGGCGCTCACCGCCACCGGCATTGCCCCCGCGGTGCTCACCCGGATCGCCGATCCGATGATCGTGCGCGACCTCCGAACCATCCCCGGCGTCGCCCAGGTGACCGTGGTCGGGGGGATCAATCGGGAGATGACGGTGCAGGTGCGCCCCGCCGATCTCCAGGCTGCCGGGGTGAGCGTGGCCCAGGTGGTCCAGGCGCTGGAGCAGCAGAACCTGGCGGCGCCGGTGGGCCGGCTCAACGGGGCGCTGGACGAGCGCGCCATCCGGCTCCGCGGCCGGCTCGATACGCCGGAGGACTTCGGCAACCTGGTAGTGGCCGAGCGGAACGGCGGGCTCATCCGGCTGGGTCAGGTGGCCAACGTGTTCGATGGGACCGAGGAGCAGCGCACTCAGGCGCTGTTCAACGGACGTGATGCCGTGGGCATCGAGGTCCTCAAAGCCAAGGGCTACAGCACCACCCAGGTGACCGACATCATCCACCAGCACGTGACCGAGCTGCAGCAGCGCATGCCCCGCGGGGCCAAGCTGGAGATCGTGCAGGACGCCGGCGTGCGGGTGAGTCACGCGGTGCGAAACGTCCAGGAAGCGCTGATCGAGGGCGCGCTGCTCACGGTCCTGGTGGTGTTTCTCTTTCTCAACTCCTGGCGCTCGACGGTCATCACCGGCCTGGCGCTGCCGGTGAGCGTGCTGGCGTCGTTCATCGCGGTCTGGGCTTTCGGCTTCACCCTCAACACGATGTCGCTGCTGGGCCTCTCGCTCGCCATCGGGATCCTGATCGACGACGCCATCGTGGTCCGCGAGAATATCGTGCGCCACATCGAGATGGGGATGGACCACTACGAGGCGTCGCGGCAGGGCACCGATCAGATCGGGCTGGCGGTCGCGGCGACGACGTTCTCCATCGTGGCGGTCTTCCTGCCGGTGGGGTTCATGTACGGCGTCGCCGGACAGTGGTTCAAGCCGTTCGCGTTGACCATCGCCTGCTCGGTGCTGGTCTCGCTGTTCGTGAGCTTCTCCCTGGACCCGATGCTCTCCGCCTATTGGGCCGACCCGCAGACCGAGGCCCACGAGCGGAGAAACCCGATCGCCCGGACGCTCGAGCGGTTCAACAAGTGGTTCGACCGCACGGCCGACCGCTACAAGGGCGTCATCGCCTGGAGCCTCGACCACCGGCTGGCCATGGTGGGCATCGCCATCGCGAGCTTCGCCGGCGCGCTGGCCATCCCGGCCCGCGGCGTGCTCGCGGCACTGGTGATCCTGGCGGGAATCGGCGCGGTCACCTGGCTGCTGCAGTTGCCGCTCCGTCGCCGGTTCGGACTGCTGTCGAGCTGCGGGATGAAGCTCGTTGGGGTGGTGCTCATCGTCGGAGCCATGGGCGCCCTCCTGCCGCGGGTGCCGGTGGTGATGCAGGTCGGCGCCGGCTTCGTGCCGGTCAGCGACCGGAGCGAGATCAGCATGACCGTGGAGGCGCCGCCCGGCTCCAACATCGAGTACACCCGGATCAAGGCGGAGGAGGCGGCGAGCCGCGCCCGCGCCCATCCGGAGGTGCTCTACACCTACACCACGGTCGGCGCATCGGTGCCAGGGAAGGCGCCGTCGGTGGACCAGGCGCTGGTCTATGTGCGCCTCCGGCCCAAGGCCGAGCGGCACATCAGCCAGGACGAGCTGGGCCAGGTGTTCCGCCGGGAGATGGCCCGAATCGGCGGGGCACAGGTGGCGGTCTTCACCAGCGGATTCGGCGGGGCGATCAAGTCGATCCAGGTCCAGATGAAAGGGACCGACGCGCGGGTGCTCACCACCCTGGCCCAGCGCGCGGCCGAGGAGGTGCGGAAGGTGCCCGGCGCGGTCGACGTGGGGCTCTCGACCCGAGGCCAGAAGCCCGAGCTCGAGGTCCAGCTCAACCGCGGGCTGGCCGGCTCGCTTGGCATTACCGTCGGGCAGGTGGCGCAGTCGCTCCGGCCGGCCTTTGCCGGGATCGACGCGGGAGACTGGGTCGATCCCTCCGGCGAGACCCGCGATGTCACCGTCCGGTTGGCTCCGGAGTATCGCGAGCGGGTGACCGATCTGGCGCAGCTTCCGCTGGTGGCCGGCACCGCCCCCGGCGGCGCGCCGACCACGCTGCCGCTCTCACAGGTGGCCACGATCACCCAGGGGCTCGGCCCGGCGCAGATCGACCACCTCGACCGGGACAAGGTGGTCATCGTGCAGGCCAACGTGGAGGGCCAGCCGCTCACCCAGGTGACCCGGGGCATTCAGGAGCGCCTGGCCCGGCTCCAGCTGCCGCCCGGTTACGCCATCACCTTCGGCGGCGAATCGCGCGACCAGGCGGAGGTCTTCACCCGGATCTTCACGGCGCTGGGCGTGGCGGTGCTGCTGATGTACCTCATCCTGGTCGTGCAGTTCGGCTCGTTCCTCGATCCGCTCGCGATCCTGGTCTCGCTGCCGCTTTCCCTCATCGGCGTGGTGCTGGCGCTCTGGATCACCCGCGACACGCTCAACATCATGAGCCTCATCGGGGTGATCCTGCTGATGGGGATCGTGGCCAAGAACGCGATCCTGCTGATCGACTTCGCCATCTGGGCTCGGGAGCGGGGGCTGGAGCTGCGCGAGGCGCTGATCGAGGCAGGGCGGATCCGGCTCCGGCCGATCATCATGACGACATTCGCACTGATCGCCGGGATGATCCCGGTCGCCATCGGTCACGGCGAGGGCGCGGACTTCCGGGCGCCGCTCGGACGGGCGGTGATCGGCGGCGTGCTCACGTCGACGCTGCTGACGCTGCTCGTCATCCCCACGGTCTACGAGATCCTGGACGACTTCCGCACCTGGGTGGGCGCGCGGTTCGGGCGGGCGCCGGCGCACACCCGTCCGGTCGCCATGCCGAGCCCGGAACCGGCCCCGGCCGAGTAGCGCTCGGGCCTCGTGCCTCGGTTGCCGCTGACCGCCCGGTCCGTGTAGCTTCCGACCTCGCCGGTTCCCTCATCACCATTCCTTTCAGTCCCCAGGCCTATGCCGTTCGAGACTGCCGTTGTGCCCGCCTCCCCGTTGGGTCACGAGACGCCGTTGCTGGCCATCGCGGTAACGCGCGGCGGGCTCCCGCCCTCCTTGGCCGAGCTGGACAAGGCGAGCGGCGGCGCCATCGAGCGGCTCTTCTCCTCGGGTGATTTCAGCGGCAAGCGAGACGAGAGCGCCCTCGTCTACCCACCCGGCAAGGTCGCCCGGGTACTGTTCGTCGGACTCGGCAAGCCGGACGAGGTCACCCGCGGCAGCATCCGCCGCGCGGCCTCGGTGGCGGCCAAGCGGGCCCGGACGCTGGGCGTGCCGCGGGCGGCGTTTCACCTGCCGGCCGAAGCGCGCGGCGGGGTCCCACCGGCCGAGGCAGGGCAGGCGATTGCCGAGGGCCTGGCGCAGGGCGCGTGGCAGTTCAGCGAGATGCGCCGCGCGCCCGAGGAGAAGAAGCCGGTGCTGGAGCGGGTGGACGTCCTCGCGCCGGCCGATACCGACGAGGTGAGCAGCGGGCACCGGATCGGCGCCGCCGTCGGCGCCGGGCAGACCCTGGCCCGCGGCATTCAGGTGCTGCCGGGCAACGTCTGCACCCCGAGCTACGTGGCGCGCACCGCCGAAGAGATCGCGGCGCGGCACGGCTTCGGGATCACGGTGCTCGACAAGGCGGCCATCCTGCGAGAGAAGATGGGCGCGCTCATGGCGGTGGCGCAGGGCAGCGCGGAGGAGCCGCGCTTCATCGCGCTGGAGTACAAGGGCGCAGAGGGCGCGCCGGTCGTGCTGGTGGGGAAGGGCGTGACCTTCGACACCGGCGGGATCTCCATCAAGCCGGCGCAGAACATGGAGGACATGAAGTACGACATGTCCGGCGCCGCCGCCGTGCTGGGAACCTTCGAGACCCTGGGCCGGCTCCGGCCCAAGGTGCACGTGGTGGGGCTCATCCCCAGCACCGAGAACATGCCGTCCGGCACGGCCGTCAAGCCGGGCGACGTGATCACCAGCGCGTCGGGCAAGACCATCGAGGTCATCAACACTGACGCCGAGGGCCGGCTCATCCTGTGCGACGCGCTCACCTACGCCAAGCGGTATCAGCCGGCGTGCGTGCTCGACGTCGCCACGCTCACCGGTGCGATCGTCGTCGCGCTGGGCCACACCGCCACCGGCGTCATGGGCACCGACGACGCACTGCTCGAGGAGGTGCGCGCGGCGGGCGAGCGCGCCGGCGAGCGGGTCTGGCCGCTGCCCCTGTGGGATGAGTACCGCGACCTGATGAAGTCCGACATCGCCGACGTCAAGAACGCGGGCGGGC
Source organism: Gemmatimonadales bacterium (assembly GCA_036265815.1). Lineage (NCBI taxonomy): Bacteria > Pseudomonadati > Gemmatimonadota > Gemmatimonadia > Gemmatimonadales > Gemmatimonadales bacterium. The sequence continues at coordinate 24,275 of DATAOI010000028.1, read as the reverse complement.
GGCCGGCCGGAAGCATCTCGGCCGGCTGGTTCCTGCGGGAGTTCGTCGACGGCTTTCCCTGGGCCCACCTCGACATCGCCGGCACGGCTTACACCGATCGAGAGGACGCCACCCGGGTGAAGGGTCCCACCGGGCTCGGCGTCAGGCTCTTCAGCGAGTTCGTGCTGGCTCGCCAGGCGTAGGGGACCGCCACTGCGCGCGGCCGCCCTGGCGTTACTCGCCATTCTGCTCGCCGCCTCGGGACGGGAGCTCGCCGCTCAAGTTCCCGAGGACAGCCTGCCGTCCGACTCCATCCCGCCCGACACGGTGGATTACACAGCTCGGTTCCTCAAGGCACAGGCGGAACAAGAGGTGCTGCTCCCCGTGCTCCCGGTCGTGGGCGTCCACGGCCCCCGCCCGCCGCTCACCCGCATCGTCTTCAACCGCGACAGCATCGAGTGGGGCAGCGCGGCGACCGTGAGCGATCTGCTGGCACAGATTCCCGGCGTGTATCTCTGGCGGGGTGGCTTCACCGGGCGGCCGGAGCCGGTCGACTTCGAGGGCCGCGGCGCCACCTCGGCGGAATACGAGCTGGACGGCATCCCCTACGTCGCGGCCGGGGTCGACAGTGTTGGGGTGGACCCCGCGCTCTTCTCACTCAGCCTTCTCGACCGGATCGAGGTCGAGCGGTGGCCGGGATGGCTGCGGGTGCGGCTCTTCACCCGCCGGCACAACCGGCTCTCCTCCCGCTCCAGCATCGGCATCGGACGGGGGGACCGCGAGTTTGCCCGCTACGAGGGAGATCTGGAGCGCCGCTTTGCGAACGGCATCGGCTTCGCGCTCTCGGCCGACTACCTGAGCTCTCCCACTGCGAGCGGCGTCAGCAGCACGTACTCCAATACTCAGTTCTGGGGGCAGGGGAGCTACGTGCCGTCCGGCAAGTTCGGCATCCAGTATCAACTGATCCGCTCCGGACCCAACCGCCGCGCCTTCACCATCTCTGACGTCACCGCCAACGACACCATCGGCCTCGGCTTCAAGGCGAAGCGGACCGATGCGCAGATCCGGATGTCGCTCCGCGCGCGCGACGACGGACTCGGGCCGGGGGTCGACCTGGTCTACGCCCGCTCTGCCTGGGACAGCCCGGGCATCGATCAGCAGATCAATCAGCTCGGCGGCTACGCCTCGTTCCGGGCGCCAACCGTGTCGCTCGGCGCCTCCGCGCTGCACCGGAGCCGGTGGACCTCGCTCGACCTGCGCGGCAGCGCGGGATGGACGCCGCTCACGGCGTTCAGCGCCAGCGCGGAGGCCGTGCACCAGAGCCATGATGGCGGGCGCAAGAGCGACTATGTGGCCCTGGCGGCGGGGCTCAGCCCGCTCCGGGGCCTCGCGCTCACCGGGACCGCGCGGCTGGGAAACATCGTGGCCGCGCCCGCCATCCTGGCCGACACCGCGCAGAAGCTGCGCGACTTCGGGGCGACGCTCGGCTGGGACCGGAGCCGGCTCGGGCTTCAGGTGGGCTGGAGCCGCACGGCGGCGTTCAGCCCGTTCGCCTACGCGGAGTTCACCCGGGTGGCCTCGCTGGCGCCCACGCCCGATGTCGACTGGCTCACGCTCGGGGTCCGGGTCGCGCCGCTGCAGTGGCTCACGGTCGAGAGCCGCTATGCCGATCCACGGAATGCCACGATCGACGGCGTTCCGCCGACCCACTCGGTCAACACGGCCACCATTCGCTCCAAGTTCCTGCGCAAGTTCCGCAGCGGGATCTTCGATCTGAAGGCGCAGTTCAGCATGGAGAGCTGGGGCCGAGGGATCATCGGCCGCGACGCGACGGGCGCGCCGATCACCCTCCGCGGCGCGACCTTCTACGAGAGCTTGCTGGAGATCCAGCTCCAGAGCTTCACGTTGTACTGGGACCGACGGAATCTGCAGGCGACGAAGCTCGCCTATGTCCCCGGCTTCCAGATCCCGTCGTACGGGAGCAACTTCGGGGTGCGGTGGGTGTTCTCGAACTGAGTTAATTCGCCGTGTCGCCCTGGAAGAGATCCGTGTAGATGAAGCGCCAACGCTGCTCGAAGTAGAGCATGCCAAACTCATCCACTCCCGCAGAGTCCCCGCTGCACCGCGGAACGGACACATCCGCCCAGTCGCCGTCGACTCGAATCGCCGCCGTCTCGATCATGGGTGAGGTCCTCGACGGACACGCTTCCGGCGCCTCGACCGCGTGCGACGAGCCGCGGCCGCGGGCCCGGTCTCTGGCGACCATCTGGAGGTCTCCGGGACTACCCCGACGCTCGAGGAGCTTGGGTGACAGCACGTAGGCCGCCAGCCCTTCCCAGTTCCGATTCGCCAGGTTGAGGTAGAAGGCCCGGAGCACGGCCCGGATCTGGGCCGGAGCCTGGGCGGAGTCCGGCGCCGGCCCTGCTTGCTGGGCGGTCGCGGTGTGGGCCACTGCCATCAGCAGTGCCCCGGCCAGCACCGCGGAGCGTCGAGGTGCCAATGACCCTCCCGCGTGGAACCCATCGCCAAGGTCGGTGGATCGCGCCGACGTCGCGTGACATCTGTCGAGGCGCAGGGTGACTCTAGGAGTATGGGCACCCTGGTGGAATCGAGCTATGGCCAGATTGCCGATCCGGAGATCCTGGCCACGGCCGCGAGGGGCGTGGTGCCGCCGACGGGGACGGCCTCGGAACGGCAAGGGCGACCAACAGCCAACAGCTGAGCTCTCGAATAGTTCGAGCGTTAACTGGATTCCCCAAGGCGCTTACGTAGCAGCAAGTTCTTGTGGCCGTGCGGATGGTCATCTACCACTGCGATGACCTCGAAGCCGTGCTTGGCGTAAAAGACCGGGGCCTGGAACGTGAACGTCATGAGAAGAATCTGCCGGCAGCCCCGCCGGCGAGCCTCTTGCTCTGCGGCCCCAAGGAGCGTTGTCCCTAGCCCTTGTTTTCGCCGCGCCTCCTCTACCCAGAACTGGCGGATCTCCAAGCAACCACCCCAGGTGTTCCCGCAGATTCCTGCAACGATCTCACCTTCCTCGTTCTTCACGAAGATCGCCAACCACTCCCCATCCGTGATTCCGGTGGCGCTGGAGTTGAACTCATACAGTCGGTCCTCCAGATACTGGACCTCCTGGGGCGTGGGCTCCGCGTTGATGACGAGCTCGGAAGTAGGCATCCTCATGCGCCTCGCTGTCAGGTAACGGACTGCACTCCAGTTGCGTCTGCGTACTCAGGCGCTGGTAACCATCCAGCCAGATAAGCGTGCCACAGAATGCGAGCCGCGACTGCGCGTAACGGACGCCAGCGAGCCGTAAGCTGGTCGACCTCGCCGAGGGTCAGCCTCGCGGCCGATCCGTGGAAACGGGCCAACGCCTTCTGCAGGGCCAAGTCGCCCGGCGGCCAGATGTCGGGGCGTCGCAGGGCCATCAGCAGGTAGATATTGGCCGACCATGGCCCGATGCCCGGCACCCGCATGAGGCATTCTCCTGCCTCAGCGTCGGAGCACCTGGTCAGATGGCGAAAGTCCAGCGTACCCTGAGTCACTCGGTCCGCGAGCGCGCAGGCATAGCTCGCCTTCTGCCGCGTCAGTCCGACCCGCTGCAGCCCCGCCTGTCCCAGAGTCAGGATGCCGCTGGGACTGAGGGGGGACACCGTCCTGGCGAGACGCTGATAGAGTGCCCGGGCCGAGGCTAGCGAGACCTGCTGCTCCAGGATGATGCGCAGCAAGGTGGCGAACCCCGGGCGGCGGGCCCAGAGTGGCGGGGGCCCATACCGCGCCACGAGGCTGGCCAATCCGGGGTCGCGTCGCGCGAGCGTGCGGACTCCGGATAGCAGAGAGGCGCGCTGGAGTGCCGCGGGCCAAGGCCCTTCCTTCCTTGCTGTCCGAATCATCAGCTACCGCACCTCGATGGGCGCCGTCCATCGAAACGTCCCCCACGACATCGCGAGGGTGCCGTGCCTGCCGTCGCTCGGCTCAACCGCGATCGTGAATTTCTCCACCGGTGGGGTCACGCTGTCCGATCGCATCGGCGCCGTGCCCAGGTCCTGGGCCCGCCTGTATTCCGTTCCCCACTGCCCGGTCTGCTTATTCACGATGAGGTCGGTGCCACGGACGTGCGGAACGGTCCACAGCGTGTAGGTCCCGGCCGGTAGCGACAACCCCGCCAGCGTGATCGGCGCCGAGGTGGTGAGCTGGGTTGCGGCATTCGCCCCGGTGCGCCAGACCCGGTCGTAGCTGATGACGTTGCCCAGCAGCGTGCGCCCGCGCAACAGGGGACGGCCGTAGTCCACCGAGAGAGTAGCGGCACCGATGCTTGCGCGGGCTGTATCGCGCACGCTGAGCTGCGAGGGGCCGGTGCGGCGTTCCGCGTCCGCCAAACGATTCCCGATCGAGTCGATGTCGGGAGGTGCGGTCGTCCGTGTGACGGCGACCTTGTAGGTGCTGCGCATCCCCGAGTAGGTCAGCATCCGGCCGCTGCTGTCGACCGTCACATCGCCGGTTCCCGATAGCCAGTCGTGCCGCAGCTCCACCTTGCCCCCGGCCTGCGGGTGCACGAAGCCCCGGTGCAGCGTGAAGCTCGGTCCCACGTCCCGGTCGGGGTAGAACTGCCGGAACAGCAGGCTGTCGCCCGGCGCCAGGCCGGTCGCCGCCGCGCGGCGGAGCGCCGCCGCGATCTCCAATTCAATGACGCTGTACATCATCGACACGTGCGGCACGGTGATGGCTCCGGCCGTGGCGAACGAGGTGTCCCGCACGCCGCTGCTGTCGCGGACCGAGATGGTCACCTTGTCCTTGGAGAAGTCGGCGGTGACCCGGCGTCCCCGTTCGCTCGGCGTCCGGCCGTTCGGCGTGCGCACGTCCATCACCATGTGCCGGATGGTGCCATCCTTGTTCAGGTCGAACTCGGTGTGACGCCGCCGCACGAACGGCCACCGATCCACGCCGTCGGTCACCAGCCGCCTGGGGGAGCGCGCGATGCGCTCGACCGAGACGGTGTCGTTGCCGAGTGTGGCGACGAAGCCGTACCGCTCGGGAGGCGTGGCGCTGCTGCAGGCGAGAATGAGGAACGGGAGGAGTGCCGACTGCCTCATCAGGTGCCTTCATGAAAGGGTGAGCCCGAGCGGCCCTTCGGGTTGGGCGGCATCGCCGCGGCGAGTACAGGAAGGACGACCGAAAGCGCAGTGGCGACACAGCTTGGGCGCTACCAGATGCGCACGCGGGCGGTCGGCTCGAGGTACAGCCGCTGCCCGGGCACGACGTCGAAGGCCTCGTACCACGCGTCGAGGTTGCGCACGGTGTCCATCCGGTACGCTTCCGGCGCATGGTCGCCCGCGAGCTGCGCACGCATGGCAGCCTCGGTCATCTTCGTGCCGAAGGCCTGAGCGAAGGCGATGAAGAACTCCCTGTCCTCACGGCGTACATGATCCCTGTCCGCGGCCCTGGCGCCGAGTGAGCTGCGGTACGCCTCGAAGGCCGCGGTGAGGCCGGCGAGGTCGGCAACGTTCTCCGTTCTCGTGAGACGCCCATTCACCAGGAGGCCGGGCAGCGGCTGGTATTCCGAGAACTGGCGCACGATCGGCTCGGCTGCCGCCTCGAATTTCACCGAGTCATCGCCCGTCCACCAACGGCGCATCCGTCCGTCGGGCTCATAGGCAGCCCCAAGCACATCCACGAAGTGGCTCATGTCGTGGCCGATGATCGCACCGATGGCGCCGTAGGCGGCGGCCTCCGACGCGGTGGAGTCGTACTTGGGCGGCTGCAGGAGCGCCGCCGCGAACTCGTAGGCATTCTGCTGAAAGATAAGGACCGCGCCCACGGTCTGCGGCGTCAGCACCCACTCGTGCGGATCGTACGCCTTGGCGAGTCGTGCCAGAGCGTGACGATACTTGCGGTCGCCGATGCGCTGCGCATTCCCGACCGCGTCGCTGGCGTCGATGCGAAGATCGCTCCAGCTCTCCCACTTGTCCGGGTAGCCGATGCCCACGTACAGCCTGTCGAGCTTGGCCACCGCGGTCCTTCTGCTGGCCGGCGACAGCCACGCTGCGTGTGCCACGTGCTCTCGAAACGCCGTGGCGACGTGCGCGATGATACCGTCTACCCGCGCTTTCTGGCCAGCGGAGAAGTAGCGCGCCGCATAGAGCTCCCCGATGGCATCGGCCATCGCCGACTGTGTGATCGCCAGCGCGCGCTGCTCGCGCGTGCGTTGCTCACCGCGCATGCCCGCCGCCGCCTCGGCGAATGCGCGCGGCAGCACGTCGGCGTACTCGTCGATCAGGTGAAAACGGAGATAGTCCTTCCATGACGCGAGTGGTCGAGAGGCCACGAGGGCCGCGACCCCCTTTACGGCCGAGGGTTGCCAGGCGACGACCACCTTCTGCTTGCCGAGCCCCGCGGCCTCGAAGAAGGCATCCCAATCCATGCCCGGCGCCTCGCGTGCGAAGGCCGCCCGGGACCATTGATTGTCGGCGTTTCGGTCCACGGCTGATTGCTGACTCGTGGCCTGCGCTTCGGCGATGGCCGTCTCGAGCGCGAGCACAGAGTCGGCCCGCTGAGCTACGTGGCCGAAGCCCGCGAGCGTCAGCAGGCGGGCGATGTACTGCTGATAGCGACGGCGCTGCTCGACGGCCTGGCGCTCCTGGCTCAGGTACTGGTCCCGATCCCCGAGTGCGAGCCCGCCTTGCACCAGGAAGGCGCCATAGTTCTTCTCCCCGTGGATGCTGTGCTCCACGGAGAGTCCGAGGACCGACGACGAGGTGTAAATGCCGAGGTTGAGCGGATCCACGTCGGCATGCATGGTAGTGCCGAGCAGGCGAGTCAGCGCCAGCTTGTCCTTGGCTTGGTCGATCCCCCTGAGCATCGGGGCGAGCGGGGCGAGCCCTGTTGCCTCGATTGCCGAATCGTTCAGGAAGGCGGACCGGAAGTCGGCGACCTTGCGGGCGAGGGAGCCCGGCCGTGAAGCGGTCGCCTCGTCGAGGATCCCCGCGATCTGTTGCCGGGTGCGCTCATTGATCTCGTCGCGGACTGTCCAGCGGTCCTTGCCCGGCGGGATGACCGCCGCGCTGAGCCAGGCACCATTGGCGTACCCGAAGAAGTCGTTGCCCGGCTTGATGCTGGTGTCGACGGTGCCTTCCAGCCCCGGATAGGCACGGTCGCCCGGTGCCTGCGCCCGGAGTGCGAGGGCCGAAAACGGCCAGCAGGCCAGGGAGAGCAATGCCATGCTGAGGGGCCCGGCACGTGAGCATGCGTGAGTGCGGATGGCTGACCTCGCTTTGAGGTGATGGCACCCTGAATGGGAGTCGCCGATGTCTTTCGCGAATGTACCGACTCCGTGGCGAGGTGTCGCATCGACGACCGACAGGTATCGATCACTTTCGGACATATGATCACCCGCGCCCAGGTCATTGACGTCCTGTTCGTCATCCTCCCGCATTCGTTGCTGCTCGACATCGCGGGTCCCGCCGAGGCGTTCCGCCTGGCCAATCAGCATCGCGGGCGCCGCGGGTTGCCGCCGCGCTTTCGCCTGCGCTACGCGGCGCCGAACGAGAGGCAGGACACGTCCGTCGGACTGTCGCTTGCCGGCATGGAGCCGTTACCGCAGGAGCTCTCCCCGACCACCTGGGTCGTGGTGGTCGGCCAGCCGACCGAGCACCTCGGCGACGTCACGCCGGCGGTTACGATCACGGCGCGCTGGCTGAACAGGCAGCTCGGCGATGGGCTGTGCGGGAACGCCGGGGGACATCGCTTGGTGACGATCTGTTCGGGTACGCTGCTCGCGGCTCGCGCGGGCCTGCTCGGCGCCCGCCGCTGCACCACGCACCACGAGCTGCTGCCCGCGCTGCGCGTCCTCGCGCCGCGAGCGAAGGTGGTCGATAACCGGGTCTTCGTGGTGGATGGCCCGCTCGCATCGAGTGCGGGGATCACGGCTGGGATCGATCTCGCACTGCACCTCATTGGCGAGGAGTGCGGGGACCCGCTGGCGGCGAGTGTCGCGGAGGACATGGTGGTGTATCTCAGACGGTCGGATCGGGATCCGGAGCAGTCACCCTTTCACCTGCATCGGAGGCATCTGCATGCGACGGTGCACCGAGTGCAGGACGCCATCATCAACGAGCCGGACCGTGACTGGGACATGGCCGCGCTCGCGCGGGCCGGGCACAGCACGGAGCGACACCTGCTACGGCTCTTCATCGAGCATGCACGCGTGTCGCCGCTTCAGTATCTCCGGGCGATCCGGCTCGAGCGGGCCAGGCAGGCGCTCGAGCATGGCGCGAGCGTGACGCGAGCGGCGGAGGTCGCCGGGTTTCGCTCGGGGCTTCAGATGCGGAGGGCCTGGAGCCGGCAGTGGGGAGGACGTCCGAGAGATATCCTGAATTCTAGGCGGTCGGCTCGCTGAAGCAGAGAATGTATCCATCGGGGTCCTCGACGTAAAAGTCGATACACGACCACGGTCGCGCTTCCAGCGGCCTGGTGATGAGCGCGCCCCGCGCCCGCAGCTCCTCGTGCAGCGTCGCCACCCCGGTGACACTGATGTATGCATCAAGGTGCTCATACTGTTTCCGATGTGCTCGGTCGCTGAGCGTCTTGGGGGCACACTTGAGATGAATGGCGATGCCGTCGCGGCTCACGCCGGCGTAGAACGAGTCGTAGCAGAAGTCGACGTCGAATCCGAGCTTATCCCGATAATACGCTATGGCTATACTGAGATCGTCCACCAGCAATTGCGGTGCGATGCCGGTGAGACATGCCGGATGAGGGACCGTGTCCGCCGTTATCATCCCACCCTCCATCGATAGGTCTCGGCCTTCGCCCGGCAACGTTCACGCACGACCCTGCAACTGTGCACCTACACTCCCGGAGACCTCATGTCACTGCGCCCGCCCCGGCTCCCGCTGGCCCTCCTGCTGCTCACCCTGCTGCCGGCTCGCCTCGCCGCCCAATCGGCGGCCACCACCGACTCCGCGGCCATCACAGCGATTCGCGAGACTGTCCGCCAGTACGACAACGCCCTGCGTCGGGCCGACGTGGCGGCGCTCGAGCGAATTTGGGCGCCGGAGTTCACCTTCGTCAACCCGCGGGGCGAGCGACTGACCCGGGCCGATCGGCTCGCCAACGTGCGCACCGGCCGGACGACCTTCGATTCGCTGGCGCCCGCGCCGAAGGAAGAGAGCATCCGCGTGTATGGCGATGTCGCGGTGCTCACGACGCTGCTGACCCTCAAAGGCCGCTACAGCGGCAAGGACCAGAGCGGCAGGTTTCGTGCACTCGTGGTCTGGGTCCATCGCGACGGCCGCTGGCAGCAGGTCGCCAACCAGCTCACCGCGGTCGCGGGCCCGTGATTGAAGGTCTGTCGCGCGGGGGCACCCAGGCCCACGCCTCTCCAGGTGAGCACACCCGTCACCCACCGGAGGTCGGCGTGCGGATCGGCTTTTAGCGGCACTCCGGACGGGGACGAATGCCACTCTCGAGAGGCGGAAGTGTGAATGGGCACACGGTGTAGATCTGCTTCCAGTCGGACCGGGTAGTGTCCAACAGCATTGCGATCGCGGCGCCGACAGGATAGAACGCGACACGTCGGTCCCGCCCGAGGTTGAGGTGCTCGAGTTCTCGCCGCACAATGCGGCGCGCACGATCGGCGGCTTTGCTATAGGGTTCGTAATCGGGCAGGCTCCTGAACTCGGCCGAGGGCTGCCCTGACTCCGCGCCGGCCCGAGCAGCGGCGTACTCGATGAAGCGGGCCACGCCTTCTTGCCAGAGTTGGAACTCGAAGTAGCGGTAATCAGCCGCTGTGAGGCGATTGCGGAGCAGGTTGCGGGCGCTCAGGACGTCCGTTATGGCACCGACCCGGGCAGTCGGCTTTGCATCTAAGGCTCGAAGCAGCGAATTGGCCAGGCGGCGCATGGCCCGGCGCACGGGGGCCGAGTCGTACGGAAAGGGGTAGTCCAACATCCACTGCGCAGTGGTGTCGCCGTGCGCCAGATTAAGCCCGGCAACGCCCGCGTAGTAGTTCGGCTGGGAGTACTGCCACTGGTGGAAGTGCTCGTGGAGGAGTGTCAATACCCAGGCGGTCGAAGACTTCCCTGTGCGTTCAGCCGATCCTACAACATCGTGGGCACCCCGCCCACGGCTGGAAAGGTTGCCAGGAGGCTGGGGGAGAATTGTCTGGGACGGGTCCAGACGTCGGTCTTCACCAGCGTATCGTAACCCAGCCGGGCAAAGTCGGCGGTGGGGCGGGGGTGACCGACGAGAAATTCGGCGGAATCGGTGACGAGCAATACGTCTAACGTGGTGCGCCCCCAACCGGGCCAGAGCCTCTCACTCAGCTCGGCCAGCCGCCTCACCTCCGCAAGCCGCACCCGGTCCTGCCGCCCCAGGTGGAGCGTTGTTTGGGCCTGCCCTGTAATTGGCCTCGTGGCTGCTCCGAGGAGCAAGAGGCCTAACCCACTGATCGACCAGCGCATAGGCTTCCTACTGAAAAGCTGCTGGTCGGATGCCCAAACCGCGACGAACGTCGCACCGGTTCTCGCGCGACGCGGTCGCAGCGCGCGTTAAACCCACCTGCCTCGCTCGTCTGGCGCGCACGAGTCTCTTGTGCACAGTTCGCCTAGAATACTACGATTGCCCGATGGACCCGAATTCCGACGATGCCCTCCGTGGGCGGCTGGACGCGGGGACGTTGACATGGCGTGGCCCGGCACTGATGCTGTTCGCCCGCGCAGCTTGTGCTGTCGGGGCGCAAGCCGTTGTCGCGGCCGTCTTCGCCCTGCGATCGTCGCCGACTCCATGGCATGACGCTGAGCCATAGCTGCCGGTGTACGGGACATTGATCGACGCCGGATGTTTGGCGTTGCTATGGCGGCTCACCCGCCGCGAGGGCATCCGCCTGTTCGACCTGGTCGGCTTCGAGCGGAAGCGCCTCGTCCGCGATGCACTGCTCGGCTTGGCGCTCATCCCGCCGAGCCTCGCATGCATTCTCGGTGGCGTCTACGCCAGCGGCTGGCTCAGGTACGGGACCTGACGCCGCCGTACCTCTATGGATCCCTGCCACTGCCGGCCGCCCTCTATGGAGTGCTGGTATTTCCGTTCATCTGGGGACTGACCGAGCAAATGACCTATAACGGCTATCTGGCACCCCGCTTCCAGGTTGTGTGCCGGAGTACGACTCTGGCGGTTGCCATCGTGGCATTCGCCTGGTCGTTGCAGCACAGTTTCATGCCGTTGACCTTTGATCCGAGGTACATGGCCTTTCGGCTTTTGTCGCCGGTGCCGAACACCGTCTTTGCAACGGTAGTGTACCTGCGACTTCGCCGGCTGGTGCCGTTGGCGCTTTCGCATGCCCTGATGGATGGTGCGGGCGTGCTGATCGGCGTGCTTCTTCCGCTGTTGAGGGCATGAGGCGGCCTTTGCTCCGATCCTTGATCCCACTCAACGAGTGGACTCACGACTTTGGCACCTGTGACGCCACTTCAAGTCGGTCCGCTGGCACCGATCGCGTATCACCGATCCTCTGTACCTTTGACCTTGAAATGCGACTGGGAGTTCGGTGGGAGCACCAAGCTGTTTCACGGCAGGATCGACGACTTGGCCCTTTATAACCGAGCGCTGGGAGCTGACGAGATGAGGTTTTTCAGCCGCTAGCTGGGATCAGGCACCCGCCGGTGTCAATACCAGGCGGCGGCTGGCAGGCCGGGTTACGTAGGAGACGGTCAGTAGTGCCAGGAGCACCAGCGGCATTGGCCACGTTTGCTCTCCGCCCGTGTACGCTGAGATGAACGCCATCACCCACGTGAAGGCCGCGCCGGCGTAGGCCCATTCCTTCAGGAGAGGAAAGCCAGGCAAGAGCAGAACGATTGCGGCCGCGGGTTTGACGATTCCGAGAACTATCCTGAGGTGTTGCGGGTAGCCGGCCTTGGCGAACCCGGAGACGACCTGTTCACTCCCGCTCAGATAGCTGAGAGCAGCCAGCAGGGACAGTGCAACGATCGCGGTGCTGGCCCAATATGCGATCTTTCGAATCACGGATCCTCCGACGTATCGGTCGCCGAACCGCCGCAGCCTCGCAACCATGTCGCCCTGCGACAGGGCTGTTCTTAAAGTGCTACGAGAACAGATGGGACCGCATTCCGAGGATAGCGGTGCGCTGTCGTTCCGGCAACGGAGCGAGGTCCAGCCGAGCCATGACGACCGCCATCAACGAACCAGGCGTCCTGGCTTGACAACGCTTAGAAACAGTTCCATCTAGTAGCGACCGCTACCAAACTTTCCTTACTTACTCGGGGGGACTCATGTTCATCATGGTCCAGCACACGATCTCCGAGCCAGCCGCGTTCTGGAACGCCGCTGACCCGAACACCCTCTCACCGCAGGTCAAGCTCCACCACACCTTTCCCACACCCGATGGAACCCGGGCCGTCTGCATCTGGGAAGCCGCTTCAGTGGATGCTGTCCGCAATCTGCTGGAGCCTCTCCTTGGGCGCATCAGCCGTAATGAGTACTTCCCAGTAGAGAACCGAGAGGGGTTCGCCCGCCCGTCGAAGGTGCCACAGACAGCAACCGCAGGCACCTCGGGCCGATAGGAGAATCCCCCGACAGCTCAAGCCCTCCGCAGGTGGCTGTCGACGGCTCCGGCCACGGCCTCGGCAGCTTCCCGGGGAGGGAAATGTCCGACGCCGTGCAGGACGCTTCGTTGGTAGCGCCCGGGGAAATAGCGATCCACACCCTCGGAGGAGGCTGGTTCGTCGCAGAAGTCCGACACAGGTCAGGACGACATCACTGCGTGCCAGAGCAACAAGCCGAAGGCCAACGTGCTCGCCACACTCCGTACGGTGTGCAGCCGGCCCCAGCGCTTCAGCAAGCCGGCCGCCTCGGCGGAGCTTCCGTCGAGCGCGGGATCCAGCAGTCGCTTCGTGGTCGGCAGAATGATGAGCAGCGTGAAGGGGATCGCGATCCCGAGCAGCACGCCGGCGAACAAGACTACGACCCCTCGGCCTTGCACCCAGGCCACCACAGCCGCGACGAGCCCCAGTGCCGCAAGGGACGCTTGCATGACGCTCGCGCGCCGGTAGCTCGGGCCGAACTCAGTGGTGGCCACCTCAGTCCCGCACTCGAGGCGTGCCGGGTGTTCGACCAGCGTGACGTACACGGCGGCGCCGGCGAACAAACCGGCACAAAGCGTGGCCACCAGCTCGAAGAGCATATCCCTCCTCCGCGTAACGAGAACCCCTCAGGCCATGCACTGCCACAGCGGGCGAATCAACTCGGCAGCTTCCCGTGCCAAGGCCTGCTCCGCGTCACCGAACGCGCCAACTCGAGAGCTCTCGATATCCAGGGTTCCGCATACCTTTCCCGCCTGATCCCGCACCGGCGCGATCATCTCCGCTCCCGTCCGCGCGAAGGTGGTCAAGTAGCGCGGATCGCACGCCACGTCATTGGCCACCACCAGCTCGCCGCTCGCAGCCGCCGCGCCATTCAGACCTTGCGTGCGCGGAAAGGTGGGAAAGGCGGGCGGCTCGGTGCCAGTCCAGGCAATCGCCGCGATCTCGGTCGGCGTGATGTCGTAGATCCCAACCCACTCAAAGCGACCCACGCGTTGAATAGCCTCGGCGACAGCCCTGGCGCGCTGAGCGCGCGTGCCAGGACCTCGCAGGCTTTGCCCCACGGCCTCGGAGAGGATAGGGAGAGTCATTTGCGGGTTAGGCAGCCCCCTGCTCGAAGCTCAACCGGCCTTCCAGCCACGCCTCCCACCACTTGGTCGAAGTCGCAGCCTCCTCCCACCATGCGCCTTCCCATCCTTCATCGGGTCCATGATCGTTCGGGTCGAATCGCACCATGCGACCAGCCGAGCTCGACACGTCGATGCAGGATTGGATCGTGCATCCCCAGTGCGCGATCGGCACGAGCTCTGAAGGCCAATGCCACCCTGCATCCTCAGGGTCCACTTGATTGAAGGTCTCGTAGATCTGCAGGGCGACGTGCCCCTGGTCGTGGGGCGCGCGCCGGTAATCAATCCGTACGTTCCGTAGCCCGGACCGAACCCCCCGTTTCTGCAGAGAATTGTTGGCGCTGTTTTGTCAGTGAGGGTCTCAGCCGACGTACGCGAGAACAGCGTAATCGATTCCACCGAAAACAAACCCACCCACCTCGCGCATGCCCATTCTTGTGTGCGCACCCAGGGATGACGCATTGTCACGCCGGATGAACAGAATGCCCTCACGCCCCCGCTCTAGGCGCCGCAATTCCGCGAACATGGCCTGAGCTAGCCCTTTGCCACGTTCCTCTTCCTTCACGCATATGGGACCATACACATACGCGTCAGCCGACCCCGGATACGCGTCCAGCATTGCGCGAATGATGGGGACATCGTCATTCATCTCCCGCGTACTATTCATGAGGAAGGCGACAACGCGCCGACTCCGGCGCGCAACGATCAGGGGCCTCCCAAGCATCATCGCTGCGACACGGGAACGCGATAGGTTTGCGGACAGCATGCCTCCGCGCTCGGGCTGGTTTGCTGCTTGCAGTTCCATAATGCCGTCTAGGTCTGCTCCAGTTGCCCTGCCAATGTTCACTCCCAGGGATTGCCACGACTCTGACCTCCGGCGCCTGACGACTCGCCCATCGGCTGCGGACCCTCGTGCCTGCGCCCGCACAAACCCTTGTTTCCGCTTCGGCCGCTGGGACGGTGGTGCCAGGACGCGAGCGCTACCTCTGGAACGAGGCTTCTCCGGCACCGATGGCTTGCCCATTCAGATCAACCACCCAGGCTTGAATGCCATACTGTTCGCCCGTGACCAGGGGTAGAGGCCCTGCCTCCACCGTGGTGGAGGCAGGAGGCTCGCCGTAACGCAACGCGGGGGCGATCAGGTTGTCAGGTCCCATTTGGTCACGAGCCCGCAGCTGCCACATGATGCCGTTGACCCCACTGATGCGGAGTACACCGAGCTTGCAGTCCGGTGACCAATCGATCTGGGGAGTGAGGCCCGCGCCTACCTGAAAGCTGACGGCGGTTTCACAGCCTCGCTCAAAGCCATTTGGCTCGGAGCCGCACCCGAGTGCGAGCAAGCTCATGGCTGCGCAAAAGAACGATCGAAGGTCCTGCCCGCGCTGGTTAGCGCGCATGCGCTGGAGTTGCCCGGAGTAGGAGCAAAGAGGAGAGGTATCCGGCCGCCACGACATCGTAGGTGAGGCAGAACTGTGCCCACCATGACGGTACGCCAGGATCGGTGATCAGTTGGTTGTGAAACGCATCGAAGATGCCATGCGCCGCCAGCGCGGCTACGACGAGCCATAACGAACGCTTGAACCCTGCGACTGCGGCAGCCAGAAAGACGGTGATCGCCGCGCTCTCACTGAGTAAAGCGTGGTTGGAGCCGCCCATGACGGCGAACAGGGCATAGTATGAGGCGATGACAACCAGGATGGTGGGATAGAAGGCCCGATCCCGATCGAGGCGAAGAAGCGTGGCCATGGCGCCCACCCCGAGTGCCAGAAGCGCCCCGACTAGATATGCCATGTGCACTCCCATCATGTCATTGTCCGCGATCAGCGGGGCGGCCCCTGCTCAGCCTCCAGCGTGTTGTGGAATGCGGCGATCTCCCAGCCGCCGGGCTCCTTCGTGAGGGCCAAAGAGAAACACGCTCCGTGCCGCCCGGCGAGCGGCCCGTGGGGAGCGTCCAGCACCGAGCGCACGTGCAGCAGAGCGACGTCCGGGCGCAGCAGTCGGGCACCCTCGACGGTGAACTGGACGGTGCTCCCGGCGTAGATGGTCCGGAAGATCGCGGCATGACCCGCGGCGATCGCTGGCCGGCCGCGGAAATGCTCGCCGCGGATATTGACGAAATCGGCATCGTGGGCGAAGGGGGCAGCGAACGCTGAGCCGTCCATGGCGTTCCAAGCGGCCTGAAGCTGGCCGACAACGCTCTCGAGCACAGTACGGTCGCCTGGCGCTAGATCAGCGGGCATTCTTCATTGCGATGTTCGGCGAGACCCCTAAGCTGCCACCCACCCTACGGCTCGTGGAGGTCAACGAACTGAAGCGCCGCCAGCAGCGGGCCTCGGGCGAAGCCCAACAACGTGTCCACTTGGACCCGGACGTTCTCCGCGGCCGGTTCCGCGAAATGGCAGAGAACGTCTCCGCTGGCGCCGTCAAAGGGGTCTGAGCCGGTCTCCAAGTTAGCCACGTAGTGGCCGGTGGAGTCGGTCAGCATAACCACGGCGGACCCGCCGCCGGCGCAGCCAATGCGGAGCGTAGCTCCGGGGAGGGGAGTCCCCTCGTGGGCTGTGACCAGCCCGGTCACGCTGGCATGGGCTGGACCTGAGGTAAATGGGTCGGTCGGCGAGCCGCAGGCGGTAGCGAGGCTTGTGGCCGTTGCGAGAACGATCCATGTCCCGAGCGCGCAGTGACTAACCATGACGACTTCCCGCAAGCAATGCGCTCGTCCAGCACTGGGCTCGCCCAAAGAGCAGCGGGGGGAATACCAGTACGCCGGGTGCGTCTGCTGATCGCTGGATAAGTCCCCCGGAAGTGATGCTGCCGTGTATCTATCAACCTGCTGAATCTAGTAGTCCTCCGGCTAGCTGGTTATCCCGGCCGCGAGCCGCTCGCTATGGACGAGCGGAATCCAGGTCGCGCAGCCCTCACGGGCGAGAGCTCTGAAGGCACGGCACCGAGCATCGGTCGTTGCGCGATGCCGTCCCTGCCGTTAAGGTGGTCTCCTCCACGATCATGCGCACCTCTCCCCAGCGCGATTCCCTCGCGCCTGCCCCCTCGACCCCGCCGGCCGCACCGGCGGAGTCGGCCCTGATCGACCGGATCCGCTCCGGCGACGAGCCGGCGTTCGAGCAGCTGTTCCGGGCCTACTACCAGCCGCTGTGCGACTTCGCGCGGTCCTACGTGCGCTCGCGCGAGACCGCCGAAGAGCTGGTGCAGACGGTCTTCCTCCGGCTCTGGGAGACGCGGGAAGCATTCGACCCCGCCGCGGGCGTCGCCGCCTGGCTCTTCGCCGCCTGCCGTAACCGGTCGCTCGATCACCTGAAGCACCGGCGCGTGGTCGAGCGCACCGAGAGCACGGGCGGGGCCGCCGGCGAGCCGGCGCCCGCCCTCGGTGCGCCGCCCCCCGCGCCCGACGAAGCCGCCCAGCTCGCGGAGCTGGCCCAGGCGGTCCGCGATGCCGTCGACCGGCTCCCCGAGCGCTGCCGGGCCACCGCGATCCTCCGCTGGGAGCATCAGCTCACCCACCGCCAGATCGCCCAGACGCTGCGTGTGTCGGTCAAGGCGGTCGAGGCCCACCTCACCCGTGCGCGTGCCGCGCTCCGGGACCGCCTGGCCGCCTTCAAGCCGTAGCTTCCCGACCCCGACCTAGGGGTCCACCGGTCTGAGTCGTTGTTCCGGTATGGAGCTATCGGACCACGACTGGCAGCGCCTGGAGCGCTACCTCACCCGCCAGGGCACCGCCGAGGAGCTGGCCCAACTCGACCGCTGGGTCGCCGGCAACCCCGAGCTGTCGGCCCTCGCCGAGGGGATGCGTACGGCGGGCCGTAGCGGCGAGCCGAGTGGCATGTGGGACACCGACGCCGCCTGGCGCAAGGTCTCCCGCCGGATGCCCTGGTACACCCGCCCACCGCTGATCCGTCCGGGGCGGCGGGCGGTGGCCTGGCTCCCCTGGGCGCTGGCCGCCTCGCTCGCGGCGGCAGCGGGCTCCTCCCTCTACTTCTTCGCGCCGCGCGAGCACATCGCGCCGGCCCCGGCCGCCCGCGAGGTCGCCACCCGGCGCGGGGAGCGGGCCGCCTTCACCCTCGCCGACGGCTCGCGGATCATCCTCGGCGCCGAGAGCCGGCTCACCATCCCCGCGGCCTATGGCAAGCCCGGGTCGCCACGCGAAGTGCGCCTCGACGGTCAGGGCTACTTCGTCGTCCGGCACGACCGCCTGCGCCCCTTCCGCGTCGTCACGAGCCTCGGCACCGCCGAGGACCTGGGGACTGAGTTCGTGGTCTCCACCTACGCCGAGACCCGCGGGATGCGCGTGGTCGTCGCCGAGGGGAAGGTGGGACTCCGCCAGCCGACCTCCGCCGATTCACTGCCCCTGATGACCCTCTCCCCCGGCGACCTGGGCCAACTCGACTCGCTGGGCACCGCCAAGGTACGGCGGGTGAATCCGGCATCGTACCTCAAGTGGACCGGCGGTGCGCTGGTGTTCGACGGCACACCGCTCCGCGAGGTCGTCCCCCAGCTCGCCCGCTGGTACGACGTGGACATCCGTCTCGCCGATAGCTCGCTCGGCCGCCGCCGCTTCACCGCGACCTTCCGCAACCAGTCGGTGTCCCAGGTGCTGGCACTACTGGGGCTCTCGCTCGAGCTGGAAGTGAACCGGAGCGGCCGGGCGGTGACGCTCCGACCTCGGAGGTAGCTGCATGCACCGATTGCGGATCGCGGTTGCCCACACCCTCGCCGCCGCCCTCGCCCTGTCCGCCGCTCCCGCCCGGGCACAGGCGGTCGCGACCGCCGCCTACGAGCGGGGGCCCCGTTTCCTCCTCGCCACCGCGACGGAGCTCGTCCCGGTGGACGTGAGCCGGACCCGCACGCTCGCCCGGCGCCTCTCCCTCCAGCTCGAGGGCGCGACGCTCAAGGAGGCGCTGGAGGCCATTGCCGCGCAGTCGGGGCTGGTCCTCGCCTACAGCGACGACGTGGTCCCCCTGGGCAACCGGGTGCACCTCCGCGCCGAGGCGGTCACCGCGGCCGCGGCGCTGACCGACGTGCTGTTCGATGCCGGCGTGGACGTGGTGTTCAAGACCGACGGGAGCGCGGCCCTGGTGAAGCGCCGGGCGCCCCGGATCGGCAGCGTGTCCGGTCAGGTCACCGACGCGCAGACCGGGCAGGGACTCGAGTCGGTCGAGGTGCTGCTGCAAGGTACCCGCTGGCGGGCCCTCACCTCGGCCGACGGCCGCTACCGGCTCGCCGACGTGGCCGCCGGCGACTACACCCTCGTGGCTCGGCGCATCGGTTACGGGAGGCAGACCCGGCCGATCACGGTGGCGACCGACCAGGACCTCAACCTGGACCTGGCCCTCGCGCCAGCGGCGACCGAGCTGGAGGAGCTGGTGAGCGTGGGCACTGTGGTGCCGACGGAGGTGAAGGCGCTGCCCTCGCCGGTGAGCGTGATCACCGCCAAGGACATCGAGCAGCAGCAGCTCCGCCGGACCGACCAGCTCTTTCGGATCTTCGTCCCCAGCGCCGTGGCCTGGGACCTGGGCGAGAGCCCCGAGCAGACCGCCATCACCATCCGCGGCGCCAGCTCGTTCACCGGGGGCACCGGGGTCAAGGTCTTCGTGGACGGGGTCGAGGTCGCCAATACCACCTTCACCCTGATCGACCCCACCAGCATCGAGCGGGTCGAGATCATCCGGGGCCCCGAGGCCGCGACGATCTACGGGCCCGGCGCCATCGGCGGGGTGATGCAAGTGTTCACCAAGAAGGGCGATCCCGCCCGCGCCCGCCCCGAGTACGAGGCGCAGGCGTCGGCCGGCATGGTGGAGAGCGAGTTCAAGAACGGCAGCGCGCTGCGGCAGGACTACCGCGCGGCCATCCGCGGCGGTGGCGGCTCCTATGGCTACAACGTCGGCGCCTCCTACGGCCGCACCGGCGAATGGCTGCCGGAGTTCCGCCTGCGCACGCCCAGCGTCTTCGGCGGGGCCCAGCTCACCCAGGGTCCGGTCCAGGTGGAGATCAGCGGCCGGTACTTCGGCACCGACCAGAACATCCCCAACTCGCCGCGGCTGGTGGCGGCCGGCCTGGAGAGCCCGGCACCGCGCTACGAGGAGCGGCACTACCACCAGTCCACCCTGGGCGCGCACGTCGGCTACACCCCGGTCACCTGGTGGCACCACAACCTCACGGTCGGGGTGGACGCGTTCGACGGGAGCCAGTACAACACCCGTCCCCGGCTGCTCACCCCTGACGACACCCTGCTGCAGGTAGTGAACCGCGAGTCCAGCAAGAAGTCGATCGCCTACAACACCTCGGTGACGCTGCCGACCGCCTCGCGGATCTCGGCGGTGGTGACCGCCGGCTTCGATCACTTCAGCACCGACGACAACTCCTTCATCGCCGGGCTCTCCGACAACTTCGAGGGCGTCCTCCGGCCCGACCCGGCGCTGCCCATCACCGCGATCCGGAGCCCGACCAGCAACACCGGCTTCTTCGGCCAGACTCAGCTCGGGCTGGACGACGCCCTCTTCCTGACTGCCGGGCTCCGGGTGGACGACAACACCGTGCTGGGCGGCGAGCATCCGGTGTCGCCCCGGGTGGGGCTCGCCTGGAGCCGGCCGGTGGGCGGCGTGACGGTGAAGCTCC
The DNA here is from genome assembly GCA_036265815.1 of Gemmatimonadales bacterium. Taxonomy (NCBI): domain Bacteria; kingdom Pseudomonadati; phylum Gemmatimonadota; class Gemmatimonadia; order Gemmatimonadales; species Gemmatimonadales bacterium. Next base: position 3,949 of record DATAOI010000028.1, on the reverse strand, counting down.
GGAGCGGGTACGGCGAGGCGATCCGGGCGCCGGAGGCGCTGTCGCGGCTCGGCCTGGACCTGGGCTTCATCCGGAACCTCCCCAACCTCGATCTCCGGGCCGAGCGGCAGAAGGGCGTGGACGCGGGCGTGGACCTGGCCTCGGGGCGGGGGACGGTCAGCGTGACATACTACCACCAGATCGCGCAGGACCTGATCCAAAGCGTGCTCATCGGCGTGACCCCCCAGGGCGTGCCGGAGTTCCAGGACCAGAACGCCGGGAAGGTGCGGAACACCGGGCTCGAGCTGGAGGCGGGGATGCGCCTCGGCGCGGTGCAGCTCACCGGCAACTACGCCTACACCAGCAGCCAGGTGCGCGAGCTGGCCGTGGGCTACCTGGGGGAGCTGCTCCCCGGCGACTACGTGCTGGAGATCCCCAAGCACAGCGCGGGGGCCACCGCGGCCTTCACCCTCTTCCAGCGGACCAGCATCGCCACGGGGCTCACCTTCGTGGGCAAGCGCACCAGCTACGACTACGTCGCGCTCTTCAACGGCACCCCCGCGCGCGACGCCTGGGTCACCTACGATCCGTTCTTCAAGCTCAACCTCACTGTCACCCAGACGCTGACCCCGGGGATCTCGGCGCTGCTCACCGTGGAGAACCTGAGCAACAACAACACCGGGGAGGAGTTCGACTACCTGCCGTCGCTGGGACGGATCAGCACTGTCGGCTTGCGGGCGCGCTGGTGAGGTCCGGCGCGCTCGTCCTCGCGGCCGTCGCCTGCCTCACGGTCCGGGCGGCGGGCGCGGCGCAGGAGCGCGGCGACTCGACCGGCCCGGGCCCCTCGCTCCGCGACATCATCGGCGTCGCCCAGGTGATCGAGGTGCAGCTCTCGCCCGACGGGAAGCGGGTGGTGTACGAGGTCCGCCGCACCCGCTGGGCGTCCAACCGCTACGTCACCGAGCTCTGGCTCCGCTCGACCGATGCGCGCGGCACACCGGTCAAGCTCGTCACCGGCACCCCGACGACCTCGGCGTACCAGTCGCTCCAGGCGCGCTGGTCGCCCGACTCGCGCCGCCTCGCCTACTTCTCCGACCGCGACGGCTCGAACCAGATCTGGCTGCTGAATCCGGACACCCGGGCGACCGAGCGCCTGACCCGGCTGGCCCGCTGGCAGGCGGTGGACCCGCGCACCGTGCAGCCCGCGTTCTTCCGCTGGTCGCCCGATAGCCGCTCGATCGCCTTCGCCGCGTTCTGGCCGATCCCGCCCGACTCGGCGCGCGACCCCAACACCATGACCCGGGGCCAGTCGGTCGGCGTGGACTGGACCAAGCAGAACCGCTTGCCGGGGGCGCGGACCACGACCAACGCATCGCTGTGGCTGGTGGACATCGGCTCTCGGCGAGTGCGCCGTCTCACCGACGATTCGCTGCATGTGGCCGATATCGCCTGGTCTCCCGACGGGTCCCGGATCGCGCTGTCGGCCGGCGCCCGGCCGGAGGACGTGCCCTACAAGTCCGACCTCTATGTGCTGGACGTGCGGAGCCGGGCGATGAAGCTCCTGCTGGCCCAGCCAGGGTGGGACGCCGCGCCGCAGTGGTCGCCCGACGGCCGGTGGATCGCTTTCGAGTCGCAGCGGGGCAGGGTGGACTGGAACTACGGCTCGTATCTCGCAGTTCTCTCGCCCGAGGGCGGCGAGCCCCGGTATCTCGCCCCGGGCTTCGAAGAGGAAGTGGGCAACTGGCCGCACCTCCTCGGCTGGGCCGCGGACAGCCGGAGTCTCTATTTATATGCCTACGTCCGCCTGGGGCACCATGTCTACCGGGCCGGCCTCGACGGCGCGCCGGCCACGCCGGTGACCGGAGGGACCCGCTTCCTGGACCACTTCAGTCTCGCACCGGCCGCGTCGGCGATCGCGGTGACGGTGGAAGATCCGGTCACCCCACCGGACGTGTATTTGAGCCCGCTCGAGGGGTTCGCGCCGCGGCGCCTAACCGACGTCAATCCGGGCTGGGCCGCGTTCCCGAAGCCGCGGGTGGACACCGTCTCCTGGCGAAGCCGGGACGGCCGATTCGACGTCGAGGGTCTCCTGATCCGGCCGTCGGACACCGTCGCGGGTGCGCGCTACCCGCTGCTGGTGTTCCTGGAGGGCGGCCCTTCGTCGGTGCGGGCCGGGTTCCAGCTCGACGACCCCGCGGCGTATCCGTTGATCGCCTTCGCCAATAAGGGTTACCTCGTCTTCGCGCCCGGCAGCCGCGGGCGGCCGGGCTATGGCGCGGGGTACCGGCAGTCCATGCCGGAGCACTCGGACTTCCTGCCCGGCCCCTTCGAGGACGTGATGGCCGGGGTGGACCACCTCATCCGATCGGGGATGGTGGATTCCACCCGGATGGGCGTCATGGGCTTCAGTTACGGTGGCGCGCTCAGCGCGTACACCATCACCCATACCGACCGCTTCCGGGCGGCGTCCATCAACGAGGGTCCAGCCAACTTTCTGCGCTACGCGGTGACGGTCGCCGGGCAGCGCGACCGGGTCGCCATTCTGCACGACCAGGCCGGCTTCGGCTCCCCCTGGCACCCGGATTCGCTACGGACCCTGCTGGATCAATCGGGGATCTTCCGGATGGACCGGGTGCGCACGCCGACGTTGCTCGAGTTCGGGTTCACTTCGCTGGCGGAGCCCGACGGGATCGAGATGTATGGGGTGCTGCAGCGGTTCCGGGTGCCGTCGGCGCTGGTCGTGTATCCCCGCACCGGACACGGGATCGAGGAGCCGTTCCTGCGGGAGGACAGCTATCGGCGGAACGTCGCGTGGTTCGACTATTGGGTGCGCGGGCGGGGGGAGAATCCGTTGGCGGCATCGACACGTTAGGAGCTCATGCCGGCTGCATGCGCGCCTTAGGCTGAGGCCTCGGAGACCGTAGCCGCGAGTGCGGTACAGAACTGATCCACTCGCTCGCGCGGGATAGTCCTGGAGATGAGAAAAGGATCGTCGAACGCATCGAACCAGTTAGCGAGTGGCTCCTCCTGCCGATAGAAGTGGAGGTGCGAGCAGAGCTCGGGTACGGCATGCCGCGTTGCGAGGTCGGCGATGCCGGCAAAGAGCTCAGGCGTCGCTCGCAGGGAGTAGCGCTCATTGGGTGGCCATGACCAGATGGTCCCGATAGGCCCACCATAGTCTGTTTGCTCAGCATGGCTCCGCAGAAACTGGACAACATCTGGAGTTGGCGATCCCTCGAGGTACAGCACCGTCGCGTCTGGCAATAGCGAAGGCACTTGAAGGAAGAACTCCTGAGCGGCCTTGATGCCTTGAACCTGCCACGCTTCCGCGTCGCCGAGTACCTGGGGGCCGGTCGTGGGTCTGGAGGGCGGCGCAATCCACCGCCTCAAGACCGGCAGCGCGATCAAGAGGGCAAGCACCGCGATGAGGATGAGCCAGTTCATGGCGAACCGTGTGGTTCGAGTAATGCCGCTGCCTTAGGCGGCGTCCGCAACGCCCACTGAGGTTCTAGTCATGCATGAACTCTGCGCACCCGGTTGGGCTAGCCCTCGCGCTTCATGCGCTCCCGACGCGCGCGTTCAGCGTCGCTCGGTGAATCGAGCGCGGTGTTCCCGATCTTGATCTCGCCAGCGCGCTCATAGTGCGCGATCATGAGGCCCGGGCGCGAGACGCGAGAGGTGGTCAGCTTGTAGCTGTGTGGCGCGGAGCCGTCCGCGAAGAGCTTTTTGCCACCGCCGAGGACGACAGGCACTGTGAAGATGCTCATCGCGTCAACCAGGTCGTTGGCGAGCAGGGCGTGCACAAGTTCGGTGCTGCCCTGGGTGACTAGGTTCGGGCCGTCTTCTTCCCGCAAACGCTTCACATCGGCGATATGTCGCAGCAGCACCGAGCGCCGCCAACTGGTATCGACGTCGCCCGAGCGCGAAACCACGTACTTCTTGATGTCCTTGAACAGCTTGGCGATGCCGC